>NZ_PTRV01000020.1:0-90174 GCF_002965285.1 Escherichia sp. MOD1-EC5990
CATTAAGTCACCTGTTTTGTGTTGAGGTGAGAATATCACCTTTAATCAGGTGGCCAAATTTACTGTGCCACTACAAATTCAATATATTGCATAAGCCACGTAGGCCTGATAAGCGTAGCGCATCAGGCAGTTTTTTGTTTATCATCAGTCTCAGGTCAGATTGAAATCTGACCTGGCCACCTTACGTTAATTTACGACGCCAGCGACAACCTCTGCTGCGTATATTCCCCTAGCCACTGACTCACACGGGATTGTTGCTGCGCATTCAGCCACATGCCTTGTTTTGTGCGACGCCACAGGGCATCGTCGGCGCGGCGGACCCATTCGTGGTCGACCAGATATTTCAGCTCTGCTTCGTAAAACTCATGCCCGAAATCCTCCCCAAGATCGCTTACCGCCCCCGCATTGCCGAGCAGCAGCTCGCTATTGCTGCCGTAAGTGCGCGCGTAGTGACGTGCCAGCGATTCAGTCAGGAACGGGTAACGGCGGCGCAGGCGGGCGGCGTAATCGTCGCGGTCGCCTTCAATGGCTCCGCCCGGCAGCACGCTCTCTTTCGTCCACGCTGGGCCAATGCCCTGATAATATGGCGTCAGTTTTTCCAGCGCGTGTTCCGCCAGTTTGCGGTAGGTGGTCAGCTTACCGCCGAATACCGATAACAGCGGAGCTTTGCCGTTTTCATCATGGATATCAAGGGTGTAATCACGGGTAATGGCCTGCGGCGAATCAGATTCATCATCACACAGTGGACGCACGCCGGAGTAGGTCCAGACGATATCATCCCGGCTTAGCGGCTTTTTAAAGTGCGCGTTATACACTTTCAGCAGGTAATTGATTTCACTCTCTTCAATCTTCACCGCTTTCGGATCGCCTTTATACTCCACATCGGTGGTGCCGATAATGGAAAACTCGTCCATCCACGGGATCACGAAGACAATACGTTTATCTTCGTTTTGCAGAATGTAGGCTTGCTTCTGGGTATGCACACGCGGCACGACAATATGGCTGCCTTTGATCAGGCGAATGCCATAAGGTGAGGGTAGATGCATACCGTCGTCGAAGAACTGCTTCACCCACGGGCCGGTGGCGTTCACGAGGCCGCGCGCTTGCCAGCTATATTTTTTGCCGGTATCGATATCTTCCGCTTCCACAATCCACAGGCCGTTTTCGCGGCGAGCAGAAGTGGCACGAGTACGGGTAAGCACTTCACCGCCTTTACGCACCACCATCTGGGCGTTGGCGAGTACCAGACGGGCGTCGTCTACCCAACAGTCGGAATATTCGAATCCGCGCTTAATTTCCGGTTTTAACACTGAATTTGCGCCAAAACGCAAACCGGTTGATCCCGGCAGGCTGGTGCGTTTACCCAGATGATCGTACATAAACAGACCAATACGGATCATCCACGCCGGACGCAGATGCGGGCGATGCGGCAGGCGAAAACGCATCGGGAAAGCGATATGGGGAGCCATTTTCAGCAACACTTCACGTTCAGCCAGCGCCTCGCTGACCAGGCGGAATTCATAGTGCTCAAGGTAGCGCAGGCCACCATGAATGAGTTTTGAACTGGCGGAAGAGGTCGCACAAGCGAGATCCTGCGCCTCCAGCATCAGCACGGATAAACCGCGTCCAGCGGCGTCTGCCGCGATACCAGCACCATTGATGCCGCCACCTATCACAATCAGATCTTTGGTTTCCATGCTGCCCTCATTCACTTTCGTTAAAGCTCATAAATGTTCGTTATCGAACATATTAGCAAAGAATCGCGCTTTGGGTAACATTGAAAAAACATTTTAGAGTGATATGTATAACATTATGGCGTTTATCTGCCGCTTCGACGTAAACTGTGCGGTAAATTTGCCCACTTGTTTGTAAAGAAAGAGAGACGTATGGATCAGTTCGAATGTATTAACGTTGCCGACGCGCACCAGAAGTTGCAGGAAAAAGAGGCGGTGCTGGTCGATATTCGCGATCCACAGAGTTTCGCAATGGGGCATGCGGTGCAGGCTTTCCATTTAACCAACGACACATTGGGCGCGTTTATGCGTGATAACGACTTCGATACGCCAGTTATGGTGATGTGTTACCACGGTAATAGCAGCAAAGGCGCGGCGCAGTATCTGCTACAACAGGGCTACGATGTGGTCTACAGCATTGATGGCGGCTTTGAAGCCTGGCAGCGTCAGTTTCCTGCAGAGGTGGCGTACGGCGCGTAACGCTTTATACTGTCCCCTTTTGTGTGGAATAAGCGACAGCAACGATGTTGATGATTACCTCTTTTGCTAACCCCCGCGTGGCGCAGGCGTTTGTTGATTACATGGCGACGCAGGGTGTTATCCTCACGATTCAACAACATAACCAAAGCGATGTCTGGCTGGCGGATGAATCCCAGGCCGAACGCGTGCGGGCGGAGCTGGCGCGTTTTCTCGAAAACCCGGCAGATCCGCGTTATCTGGCGGCCAGCTGGCAGTCGGGCCATACCGGCAGCGGCCTGCATTATCGCCGTTATCCCTTCTTTGCTGCCTTGCGTGAACGCGCAGGTCCGGTGACCTGGGTGATGATGATCGCCTGCGTGGTGGTGTTTATCGCCATGCAAATTCTCGGTGATCAGGAAGTGATGTTATGGCTGGCCTGGCCATTCGATCCGACACTGAAATTTGAGTTCTGGCGTTACTTCACTCATGCATTAATGCACTTCTCGCTGATGCATATCCTTTTTAACCTGCTCTGGTGGTGGTATCTCGGCGGCGCGGTGGAAAAACGTCTCGGTAGCGGTAAGCTAATTGTTATTACTCTGATTAGCGCCCTGTTAAGCGGCTATGTGCAGCAAAAATTCAGCGGGCCGTGGTTTGGCGGGCTTTCTGGCGTGGTGTATGCACTGATGGGGTACGTCTGGCTACGCGGCGAACGCGATCCGCAAAGTGGCATTTACCTGCAACGTGGGTTAATCATCTTTGCACTGATCTGGATTGTCGCCGGATGGTTTGATTTGTTTGGGATGTCGATGGCGAACGGAGCACACATCGCCGGGTTAGCCGTGGGTTTAGCGATGGCTTTTGTTGATTCGCTTAATGCGCGAAAACGAAAATAATTCCAGGGATTTATAAATGAAACAAACACAACGTCACAACGGTATTATTGAACTGGTTAAACAGCAGGGTTATGTCAGCACCGAAGAACTGGTGGAACACTTCTCCGTCAGTCCGCAGACTATTCGTCGTGACCTCAACGAGCTGGCGGAGCAAAACCTGATCCTGCGTCACCATGGCGGCGCGGCACTGCCTTCCAGTTCGGTTAACACGCCGTGGCACGATCGTAAGGCCACCCAGACCGAAGAAAAAGAGCGTATTGCCCGCAAAGTGGCGGAGCAAATTCCTAACGGCTCGACGCTATTTATTGATATCGGCACCACGCCGGAAGCGGTGGCGCACGCGCTGCTTAATCACAGCAATTTGCGCATTGTGACCAACAATCTCAACGTCGCTAACACGCTGATGGTGAAAGACGATTTCCGCATTATCCTCGCCGGTGGCGAATTACGCAGCCGCGATGGTGGGATCATTGGCGAAGCGACGCTCGATTTTATCTCCCAGTTCCGCCTCGACTTCGGGATTCTGGGGATCAGCGGCATCGATAGCGACGGCTCGCTGCTGGAGTTCGATTACCACGAAGTTCGCACCAAACGCGCTATTATTGAGAACTCGCGCCACGTTATGCTGGTTGTCGATCACTCGAAATTTGGCCGTAATGCGATGGTCAATATGGGCAGCATCAGCATGGTCGATGCCGTCTACACCGACGCCCCGCCACCAGCGAGCGTGATGCAGGTGCTGACAGACCATCATATTCAGCTGGAGCTGTGCTGATCCTGCACGGCTTCCCACGTCAGACCAAAACGCGCCAGGTATTTGCGTAGCCGATCCGCGTCGTTGACGCTGGCTTTGCCCTGGCGCGAAACATCAAAGAGTTCACGCCCGGCAGCGGAAAGCGATTTTGCCTGACGGCAAACGACGATAACGTTTTCCAGTTGCATGCGGTCAAAGAGATCGATGTTTTCCGCTTCAGCGCCCAGTAGCGGTGTAAGCACGGAAGGGCGGCTTTCCTGCCAGTTATAGCGCAGACGGTTTATCTCATCTTCAACCACTTCCAGAGTGATGCGTCCGCTAGTGGCAAAGGTTGCCATTCGCGTGACGCTGGCAGAAAGCTCGCGAAAGTTACCGCGCCATGTTGCCTGGGGAGATGTCGCAAAGGCCAGCCAGGCGCGCCTCGCTTCGGTGTTAAAACGTACGCTGTCGCCGGTGAGTGAGGCGACAGCGCTCCACTTCATAATCCAGGTTCGGTTCAATATCTTCCTGGCGCTGGCGTAGACCCGGCAGGGTGAAGGTCCAGAGATTGATCCGCGCGTACAGGTCTTCGCGAAATTTGCCTTCGGCAACCAGCTGACGCAAATCGCGCACCGTTCCGGCGATCAGCTGAAAATCACTGCTCACCTGGCGATCGCTACCAAACGGGTAAAAGGTTTTCTCTTCAATGGCTTTTAGCAACATTGCCTGTTCGTCTGCGCCCAGTTCGCCAATCTCATCAAGAAACAACATGCCGCCGTTGGCACTGCGTAATAATCCTTCACGAGATTCCCGCGCCCCGGTAAACGCGCCTTTTACATGACCAAACAGCGTCGACATGGCGGTATCACCGCGCAGGGTGGCGCAGTTCACTTCCACAAACGCGCCGCTAAACTGATGCCGCGCCTGTTTTAACTCGAAGATGCGTCGTGCCAGAAACGACTTTCCCGCACCGGTCGGGCCGTTAAGCAGGATCGGTGCGCGGGATTTGATCGCCACTTTTTCGATCTGCTCAATCATGCGGTTGAAGTGGGCGTTACGCGTGGCAATGCCGGATTTGAGGAAATCGAGGGTTTGCTGGCGTTCTTCGGCAAAGCGGCTGGCGATGGCGTTATAACGGCTTAAATCGAGATCGATAATCGTCACTTCACCTGCGCCGCGCGGTTGTTCTTTTTTGCGCGGTGGTGAAGATTGTATCAACCGGGCGGGCAAGTAACGCGCTTCTGCCAGCAGAAACCAGCAAATCTGCGCGACGTGGGTACCGGTGGTGATGTGAATTAAATAGTCTTCTTTATCAGGTTCGAACGCGTAACCACGGGCGAAATCATGCAGGCAGGCGTAAACCTCCTCGAAATCCCACGGGTTATGCAGTTCAATCTCAACGCTCACCACTTCTGTTTCTGGCGAAACATTGGCGATATCGCGTTTAAGCGTTTCAAACAGCGAGCGTGAGCGGGCGTCGTGCAACAATTCCAGTCGATTGATGACTAACGATTCTTGCTGGCATAGACAGAGTGACGGACGCCATTTCGACCATCGCTGACTGCCGCGCCCGGCATAATCCAGTACGGTGCCGACAAAGCCAAAAGCCACTGTTTTACGCATCTTAGATATCCTTATAAAAGACGATATTTCATTATCGGCGAATTGGCTTTGCGGGAAATCTCCGCTTACGGACGTAAAGATTTAATCTATTAAAAACAATGAATTAAAAAATTAAGCTGCTTATTTAATTTTCTGGCACGACGGTTGCAATTATCAGGACAGCAAACAACGAAAAGAGAAAAACAAAATGAATTACGAATTACTGACCACTGAAAATGCCCCGGTAAAAATGTGGACCAAAGGCGTGCCGGTAGAGGCCGATGCGCGTCAGCAACTTATTAATACGGCGAAGATGCCGTTTATTTTCAAACATATTGCGGTAATGCCGGATGTACACCTGGGTAAAGGTTCCACCATTGGTAGCGTGATCCCAACCAAAGGAGCGATTATTCCGGCGGCGGTGGGGGTAGATATCGGTTGTGGAATGAACGCACTGCGAACTGCGTTAACGGCGGCTGACCTGCCTGAAAACCTGGCGGAGCTGCGTCAGGCGATTGAAACTGCCGTGCCGCACGGACGTTCCAATAATCGTAGCCGTCGTGATAAAGGCGCATGGGAGCATCCGCCTGTTAACGTCGATGCTAAATGGGCCGAGCTGGAAGCTGGTTATCAGTGGTTAACGCAAAAATATCCGCGTTTCCTTAACACTAATAACTATAAACATCTGGGAACGCTGGGAACGGGTAACCACTTTATTGAAATCTGCCTTGATGAGTCGGACCAGGTGTGGATTATGCTGCACTCCGGTTCACGCGGAATTGGTAATGCCATCGGGACTTACTTTATCGATCTGGCACAAAAAGAGATGCAGGAAACGCTTGAAACGTTGCCATCGCGTGACCTGGCGTACTTTATGGAAGGTACGGAATACTTTGATGATTACCTGAAAGCGGTGGCCTGGGCGCAGCTTTTTGCCAGCCTTAACCGCGATGCGATGATGGAAAATGTGGTAACGGCGTTGCAGAGCGTTACGCAGAAAACGGTAAGACAGCCACAAACGCTGGCGATGGAAGAGATCAACTGTCACCACAACTATGTGCAAAAAGAACAGCACTTTGGCGAAGAGATCTATGTGACGCGTAAAGGCGCGGTGTCTGCGCGTGCTGGTCAATATGGAATTATTCCCGGTTCGATGGGGGCGAAAAGCTTTATTGTCCGTGGGCTGGGAAATGAAGAGTCGTTCTGTTCGTGCAGCCACGGTGCCGGGCGGGTAATGAGCCGTACTAAAGCGAAAAAACTGTTCAGCGTGGAAGATCAAATTCGTGCCACCGCGCATGTGGAATGCCGTAAAGATGCCGAAGTGATCGACGAAATCCCGATGGCGTATAAAGATATCGACGCGGTGATGGCGGCACAAAGCGATCTGGTGGAAGTTATCTACACCCTGCGTCAGGTGGTGTGTGTAAAAGGATAAATGATGAAAAGGATGATTGCGCTGGATGGCGCACAGGGCGAAGGCGGCGGGCAGATCCTGCGCTCGGCGCTGAGTCTGTCGATGATAACCGGCCAGCCATTTACCATCACCGGCATTCGCGCCGGGCGGGCGAAACCGGGGCTGTTGCGCCAGCATCTGACGGCTGTAAAGGCAGCGACGGAAATTTGCGGAGCAACGGTGGAGGGTGCGGAGCTGGGGGCGCAGCGTCTGGTCTTCCGACCCGGTACCGTGCGCGGTGGCGACTACCGCTTTGCTATCGGTAGCGCCGGAAGCAGCACGCTGGTGCTGCAAACGGTGCTGCCCGCGCTGTGGTTTGCTGACGGGCCTTCGCGTGTTGAAGTGAGCGGAGGTACCGATAACCCGTCGGCCCCGCCTGCGGATTTTATCCGCCGGGTGCTGGAGCCGCTGCTGGCAAAAATAGGAATTCATCAGCAAACCACGCTGTTACGTCACGGTTTTTATCCTGCCGGAGGCGGCGTGGTGGCGACGGAAGTCTCGCCCGTGGCATCGTTTAACACCTTGCAACTTGGCGAGCGCGGGAACATTGTGCAGATACGTGGAGAGGTGCTACTGGCTGGTGTGCCACGCCATGTCGCTGAGCGTGAAATCGCTACGTTGGCGGGTAGTTTTTCCCTGCATGAGCAGAATATTCATAACCTGCCGCGCGACCAGGGGCCGGGTAATACCGTCTCGCTGGAAGTTGAAAGTGAAAATATCACTGAACGCTTTTTTGTCGTCGGTGAAAAGCGCGTCAGTGCCGAAGTGGTGGCTGCGCAGTTAGTGCAAGAGGTGAAACGTTACCTGGCGAGCCCGGCGGCGGTGGGGGAATATCTCGCCGACCAGTTGGTGCTACCGATGGCGCTGGCGGGCGCGGGAGAATTTACGGTCGCCCATCCCTCATGCCATCTGCTGACCAATATCGCGGTGGTGGAGCGTTTCTTGCCAGTGCGGTTTAGTCTGGTGGAGGCGGATGGCGTAACGCGGGTGAGCATTGAATGATATAAAGATGTAAGCCGGAACCGACGTATTATCCGGCTAAACTCACACCCCATATCCCATCATCTTCAGCAGTTTCTGCGCGTGTTGTACCGCGGCCTGACGGTGGGCGACACCGAGTTTTTGGTACAGATTGCGGATATGCGTTTTGATGGTGGTTGCCGCCACTTCCAGCTCGCCTGCAATTTGTTCATTGCTGTAACCGGAGTAAATCAGCCCCAATACCTGCCATTCGCGTTGGGTCAGCGGGCTGGTACGGATCAATTCTGGTACTTCCGGATGATTTAGCAGACGTTCAACGAAATTCTCATCAAAATGGGCGAATTTATGCCGATGATGTTGATTTATTTCCCGCAGAATACGCTGTGCACGATGCTGTTCCAGCTCAGGCAACGTATTGAGTTGAATCAGTTGGCGTAACTGTTGCGCCATCGCTTCGCCTTCGATGACAAAGTGACTGATAAATCCGGTACGATTCGCCAGTTTTAATGCCTCCAGCAACACACGCTGGGCATCATTTTTGCGACCGGCCTGCCAGTATAGTTGATTAAGCAGCAACAGGTTACGGTTGAGATCGCTCATTAACCGCAGACTGCGGGCGTTTTCATTGAGTTCTTCAAGAACAATTTCTGCCGGTTCAAACTCGCCCAGCAATATTTGTGCACGGGCGATGTTGCGCCATTGACCTTGCAGGAAGTGGTTATTCGCAAACTCCGGTTTGGCTGTGTGACGCAACCAGTTGGCGGCGGCAGCTTTGTCGCCGGTCATTTGCCAGTAAATGACCCGGACTTTGTTGGCGTTAGAGATCCAGTCGCTGTGATATTTGCCATTTCCCAGCAGGTTTTCCAGACGATTCAGTTGGCTACGGGCGTTATCCAAATCACCTCGGGCCAGCGAGCATTGAATCAACATTGCCAGGCACTGGAGCTGTTGCTGTGGCTGATAAGACGACAAAACTTCAATCCCGCTGCGTGCCGATGCTTCGGCTTCGTCCAGCCGTGCCCAGGCCCATAACAGTTGTGCTCGGATACGTACCAGAAATTCATGCATTGGCAGCTGTTCCAGATGCTGCTCGTTGATCAGCTGGAACGCTTTTTCCTGCGTTTCCCACGCGGTTTGCAGAAAACCCTGAGCAAACAGAATTTCGCTTTGCTGGATTAAACTCCACAAAGCGTAGTGCCAGACATCGTGCTGGCGTGCCATCTGTTCGGTTTGCTGCATTAACGCCAGTGAGCGGGTCAGTTCCCCTTTGCAGTGCAATACTTCACCCAACACCGAAGTTGCTACAATGCGGCTGTAGAACCAGCCGGGAGGCAGTTCTTCCAGTGCCAGTTTTGCCAGCCGTTCAGCTTCATCCGGGTTACCATCGTTAATTGCCACCTGGGCGCGCAGAGCATTAAATTCTGCGTGCATGGTGCCTTCTCTGATGTCTTTGATTTCATGTTCAGCACGAGCCAGCAGGGTGTTTACTTCGCCGTAGCGATGCTGGCTTTGCATCAGCCACGCTTGTAATAACACCAACTGCGGATTTTCCAGCAAACTCTCCCATGGCAGGGCTTTAAGTGACTCTTCAAGTAGCGAAAGTTCGCTGTGGTTGAACAAACTCCAGGCGTGATTAAGCAGAATATCGCGCAGCATCAGCGCATCGCCTGCCGCCAGCGCATGATGAATCGCTTCGCTGGGGAATCCCTGGGCCATCCAGCTTTCTGCGGCGGCACTGTGGATTTTCGGCAGCTCAGCCGCCAGTTCCCACTGGCAGCGCTGGCGCAGGAAGTTGCCAAACAGCGGGTGATAGCAGAACCACTCGCCGCTATCATCCATCCGCTGTAAAAACAGCCCCTGACGCTCAATCTCTTCGAGGCGCATTTGCCCGTTTTCTTCGCCGGTCACACGAGTGATGAGTGCATCGTTCATTGAGCGCAAAATGGCGCTTTTCAACAGAAAATGGCGCGTTGCGAGATCGACGTTGTCCAAAACCTCATCGACCAGATAATCCGAAAGATGACTGGCATTGATTCCCGCCAGGCGACGTGCCGACTTATGGGCTGAGTGGGTATTCTGCCGGGCGGAGAGGGCAATTAACTGTAGCGCAGTCGCCCAACCGGAAACGTCATCGCAAATCCGACTGCTTTCTGCGGCTTCAATCGGCGATGACAGGCGGCAATCAAAAAACTGCTTCGCTTCCTGGTGGGTAAACGCCAGTTGCTGACTGCCAATTTCCAGCAGTTGGTCGCGAACACGCAGATTGGCAATGCCCAGTTGCGGAAGATTGCGTGACAGCACCACCAGGGTGAGATTTTCTGGTTGATGGCGAATAAAGAAGCGCATTGACTCGTGGATCACCGGATTAGTGATCAGATGGTAGTCATCGATGACCAGATAAAGTGGGCTATGCCATTCCGCCAGCTCAATGAAAAGCTGGGCGAAGAGTGACGTCAGGCTGGCATATTGCCGTTTTTGCGCCATCGTCTCACAAATCGCACAGTGACCGTTGGTTGCCTGTTGCACGGCGGCAATGAAATAGCTGGCGAAACGCTCTTGCTGGTTATCGCCCTCATCCAGCGAGTACCAGCCCAAATCGTTTTTGCCTGCCGCCCATTGAGAAATGAGCGTGGTTTTTCCGTAGCCCGCAGGACTCGTGATCAGCGCCAGCCGGAAGTTGTTCGCGCCGGAAAGTTTAGCCAGCAGGCGCTCACGAACCACGGTATGGTCGAGTCGAACCGGACGACTTAATTTTGACGGAATCAGCATAGTTAATCACTTCACTGTGGAAAATGAGGAAATATTATTTTTTTTGCGCTTCGTAATTAATGGTTATAAGGTCGGCCAGAAACCCTTCTAATGCAAGCGATGACGTTTTTTTATGTGTCTGAATTTGCACTGTGTCACAATTCCAAATGTTTATTAACAACTCACCTAATAACGACGCTGATGCAGCGTGAATACTGGGTTTTACGGTATTTTCCTCATGTTCATCAGTTTCATTTAAGCAAGGGAGTCTTCTCAATTCCTGATGAAAGAGCCATCTAAAAAGAGGATCTTAATAAACCTATTAAGAATGAGATGGAACAAACTGGATGTTTTACTTATGAAACTGTTTCACTCCTTTACTTAATTTATAGAGTTACCTTCCGCCTTTTGAAAATACACAACGGCCATTTTTTGCACCTAGATACAGATTTTCTGCGCTGTATGGCATTGATTTGCTGCTAATCCTGTGGATTGCACTAGGTTTAAGTGGTCGAGATCACATTTCCTTGCTCATCCCCGCAACTCCTCCCTGCCTAATCCCCCGCAGGATGAGGAAGGTCAACATCGAGCCTGGCAAACTAGCGATAACGTTGTGTTGAAAATCTAAGAAAAGTGGAACTCCTATGTCACAACCTATTTTTAACGATAAGCAATTTCAGGAAGCGCTTTCACGTCAGTGGCAGCGTTATGGCTTAAATTCTGCGGCTGAAATGACCCCTCGCCAGTGGTGGCTGGCAGTGAGTGAAGCCCTGGCGGAAATGCTACGTGCCCAGCCATTCGCTAAACCGGTGGCCAATCAGCGACATGTTAACTATATCTCAATGGAGTTTTTGATTGGACGCCTGACGGGTAACAACCTGTTGAATCTTGGCTGGTATCAGGATGTACAGGATTCGTTGAAGGCTTATGACATCAACCTGACTGACCTGCTGGAAGAAGAGATCGACCCGGCGCTGGGTAACGGTGGTCTGGGACGTCTGGCTGCGTGCTTCCTCGACTCAATGGCAACTGTCGGTCAGTCTGCGACGGGTTATGGTCTTAACTATCAATATGGCTTGTTCCGCCAGTCTTTTGTCGATGGCAAACAGGTTGAAGCGCCGGATGACTGGCATCGCGGTAACTACCCGTGGTTCCGCCACAACGAAGCACTGGATGTGCAGGTAGGAATTGGCGGTAAAGTGACGAAAGACGGACGCTGGGAGCCAGAATTTACCATTACCGGTCAAGCGTGGGATCTTCCCGTTGTCGGTTATCGTAATGGCGTGGCGCAGCCGCTGCGTCTGTGGCAGGCGACGCATGCGCATCCGTTTGATCTGACAAAATTTAACGACGGTGATTTCCTGCGTGCCGAACAACAGGGCATCAACGCGGAAAAACTGACCAAAGTTCTCTATCCAAACGACAACCATACTGCCGGTAAAAAGCTGCGCCTGATGCAGCAATACTTCCAATGTGCTTGTTCGGTAGCGGATATTCTGCGTCGCCATCATTTGGCGGGGCGTAAACTGCACGAGCTGGCAGATTACGAAGTTATTCAACTGAACGATACCCACCCGACTATCGCGATTCCAGAGCTGCTGCGCGTGCTGATTGATGAGCATCAGATGAGCTGGGATGACGCCTGGGCCATCACCAGCAAAACTTTTGCTTACACCAACCATACCCTGATGCCAGAAGCGCTGGAACGCTGGGATGTGAAGCTAGTGAAAGGCTTACTGCCGCGCCACATGCAGATTATTAACGAAATCAATACTCGCTTTAAAACGCTGGTGGAAAAAAACTGGCCGGGCGATGAAAAAGTGTGGGCCAAACTGGCGGTGGTACACGACAAACAGGTGCATATGGCGAACCTGTGTGTAGTTGGCGGTTTCGCGGTGAACGGTGTAGCGGCGCTGCATTCAGATCTGGTGGTGAAAGATCTGTTCCCGGAATATCACCAGCTGTGGCCGAACAAATTCCATAACGTCACCAATGGTATTACCCCTCGTCGCTGGATCAAACAATGCAACCCGGCACTGGCGGCTCTGTTGGATAAATCACTGAAAAAAGAGTGGGCTAACGATCTCGATCAGCTGATCAATCTGGAAAAATTCGCTGATGACGCGAAATTCCGTCAGCAATATCGCGAGATCAAGCAGGCGAATAAAGTCCGTCTGGCGGAGTTTGTGAAAGTTCGTACCGGTATTGAAATCAATCCTCAGGCGATTTTCGATATTCAGATCAAACGCTTGCATGAGTACAAACGTCAGCACCTGAATCTGCTGCATATTCTGGCGTTGTACAAAGAGATTCGTGAAAACCCGCAGGCTGATCGCGTACCGCGCGTCTTCCTCTTCGGCGCGAAAGCGGCACCGGGCTACTACCTAGCGAAGAATATTATCTTTGCGATCAACAAAGTGGCTGACGTGATCAACAACGATCCGCAGGTTGGCAACAAATTGAAGGTGGTGTTCCTGCCGGATTATTGCGTTTCGGCGGCGGAAAAACTGATCCCGGCGGCGGATATCTCCGAACAAATTTCGACTGCAGGTAAAGAAGCTTCCGGTACCGGCAATATGAAACTGGCGCTCAATGGTGCGCTTACTGTCGGTACGCTGGATGGTGCGAACGTTGAAATCGCCGAGAAAGTTGGTGAAGAAAATATCTTTATTTTTGGTCATACCGTGGAACAAGTGAAGGCAATTCTGGCCAAAGGCTACGACCCGGTGAAATGGCGGAAGAAAGATAAGGTGCTGGACGCAGTATTGAAAGAGCTGGAAAGTGGCAAATACAGCGACGGCGATAAGCATGCCTTCGACCAGATGCTGCACAGTATCGGCAAACAGGGCGGCGATCCGTATCTGGTGATGGCGGATTTCGCAGCCTATGTAGAGGCACAAAAGCAGGTGGATGTGCTGTACCGCGACCAGGAGGCCTGGACTCGCGCGGCGATCCTCAATACCGCCCGCTGCGGTATGTTTAGCTCGGATCGCTCTATTCGCGATTATCAGGCTCGTATCTGGCAGGCAAAACGCTAAGGAAGCTCGATGGAAAGCAAACGTCTGGATAATGCCGCGCTGGCGGCGGGGATCAGCCCCAATTACATCAATGCCCACGGTAAACCGCAGTCGATTAGCGCCGAAACCAAACGGCGTTTGCTTGACGCGATGCATCAACGTACCGCCACGAAAGTGGCGGTAACGCCAGTCCCGAATGTCATGGTCTATACCAGCGGCAAAAAAATGCCGATGGCGGTGGAGGGCAGCGGCGAATATAGCTGGCTGCTGACCACCGAAGAAGGAACGCAGTACAAAGGCCATGTAACGGGGGGCAAAGCGTTCAATTTACCGACGAAGTTGCCGGAAGGTTATCACACGTTGACACTCACCCAGGACGACCAGCGCGCGCATTGCCGGGTGATTGTCGCCCCGAAACGCTGTTACGAACCGCAGGCGTTGCTGAATAAACAAAAGCTGTGGGGCGCCTGCGTCCAGCTTTATACGCTGCGATCGGAAAAAAACTGGGGTATTGGGGATTTTGGCGATCTCAAAGTGATGCTGGTGGATGTGGCAAAACGTGGCGGGGCTTTCATCGGTCTGAACCCGATTCATGCGCTCTATCCGGCAAATCCGGAAAGTGCCAGTCCGTATAGCCCGTCTTCTCGTCGCTGGCTAAATGTGGTTTATATCGACGTTAACGCCGTCGAAGATTTCCATCTTAGCGAAGAGGCTCAGGCCTGGTGGCAGTTACCGACCACGCAACAGACGCTGCAACAGGCACGGGATGCCGACTGGGTCGATTACTCCACCGTCACTGCGCTGAAAATGACAGCATTGCGGATGGCGTGGAAAGGTTTTGCGCAACGTGATGATGAGCAGATGGCCGCGTTTCGCCAGTTTGTTGCAGAGCAGGGCGACAGCCTGTTCTGGCAGGCGGCGTTTGACGCGTTACATGCCCAGCAAGTGAAAGAAGACGAAATGCGCTGGGGCTGGCCTGCATGGCCAGAGATGTATCAGAACGTGGATTCACCAGAAGTGCGTCAGTTCTGCGAAGAACATCGTGATGACGTCGATTTTTATCTCTGGTTGCAGTGGCTGGCTTACAGCCAGTTTGCCGCCTGCTGGGAGATAAGCCAGGGCCATGAAATGCCGATTGGCTTGTACCGTGATCTGGCGGTTGGCGTAGCAGAGGGTGGAGCAGAAACCTGGTGCGACCGGGAGTTGTATTGCCTGAAAGCGTCGGTGGGCGCGCCGCCGGATATCCTCGGCCCGTTGGGGCAGAACTGGGGATTGCCGCCGATGGATCCGCATATCATCACCGCGCGTGCCTATGAACCGTTTATCGAGCTGTTGCGTGCCAATATGCAAAACTGCGGCGCGTTGCGAATTGACCATGTGATGTCGATGCTGCGTTTGTGGTGGATACCGTATGGCGAGACGGCAGATCAGGGCGCGTATGTTCACTATCCGGTAGATGATCTGCTCTCGATTCTGGCACTCGAAAGTAAGCGCCATCGCTGCATGGTGATTGGTGAAGACCTCGGCACTGTACCGGTAGAGATTGTCGGTAAACTGCGCAGCAGCGGTGTGTACTCCTACAAAGTGCTCTATTTCGAAAGCGACCACGAGAAGACATTCCGCGCGCCGAAAGCGTATCCGGAGCAGTCGATGGCGGTTGCGGCGACACACGACCTGCCTACACTGCGTGGCTACTGGGAGAGCGGGGATTTAACACTGGGCAAAACGCTGGGGCTGTACCCGGATGAAGTGGTATTGCGCGGTCTGTATCAGGATCGCGAACTGGCGAAGCAAGGGTTACTGGATGCACTGCATAAACATGGTTGCCTGCCAAAACGTGCGGGGCATAAGGCATCGTTAATGTCGATGACGCCGATGCTTAATCGTGGTTTGCAACGTTATATCGCTGATAGTAACAGTGCTCTGTTAGGGCTTCAGCCAGAAGACTGGCTGGATATGGCCGAACCGGTAAATATTCCCGGAACCAGTTACCAGTATAAAAACTGGCGGCGCAAGCTTTCCGCAACGCTTGAGACGATGTTTGCTGATGATGGCGTGAACAAGTTGCTGAAGGATTTGGACAGACGGCGCAGAGCGGCTGCGAAGAAGCAGTAGAGAGCGGTTGATGCCGGATGCGATGCATCCGGCAGTCAGTGTTATCAAATCACCATATTCAGCAGCAGACAGCCTACCAGACCGCACACCGAGATAATGGTTTCCAGCATCGACCAGGACTTGATGGTCTCGCCGATAGTCAGGTTAAAGTACTCTTTGAATAGCCAGAAGCCCGGATCGTTCACGTGAGAGAAAATCACACTACCGGAACCAACCGCAATAACCATCAGTTCCGGGCTAACACCCGTCGTTGCAATTAGTGGTGCCGCGATACCCCCCGCAGTGATTGCCGCAACGGTTGCGGAACCCAGCGCGATACGCAGTACGGCGGCAATCGACCAGGCCATCAGCAGCGGAGAAATGTTGGTTTCGTGCATCATGGAAGCAATGTATTTGTCCACGCCGCTGTCTACCAGCACCTGCTTGAACGCACCGCCACCACCGATGATCAACAGCATCATCGCGATGATTTTGATGGAAGAAACCAGCGTGTCGTTAATCTGATCCATTGAACGACCACGGTTCAGACCAAAGGTGAACATCGCAATCAACACGGCAATCAGCGTTGCCATTACCGGGTCACCGAGGAACTCCGCCACTGGCAGGAAAGCGTGACCTTTCGGCAGGATCATTTCGGCAATTGCACGCATCGCCATCAGCACAACCGGCACCAGAGAAGTCCAGACGCTGACGCCAAAGCTTGGCATCTCTTCTTCGCTGAAGGTTTTCGCGCTGTACAGACCTTCCGGGATTGGCTTATCGATACCTTTCAGCACGCGAGCGTAAACCGGACCGGCGAGAATAACGGTTGGGATTGCCAGAATAGTTCCGTACAGCAGGGTCTTACCCATATCGGCATTGAAAATGGTGGCAATCGCAGTTGGGCCCGGATGTGGCGGCAGGAAGCCGTGGGTCACAGACAGCGCAGCCGCCATTGGTACACCAACATACAGCAGCGGAATATTCGCGGAAGCCGCGATGGTAAACACCAGCGGCAGCATTAGCACGAAGCCCACTTCATAGAACAGGGCAAAACCGACAGTAAAACCGGTTAACACTACCGCCCATTGGATGTGTTTTTTACCAAATTTGGCAATCAGCGTGGTGGCGATACGCTGTGCACCACCGCAGTCTGCCAGCATTTTGCCCAGCATCGCGCCAAAACCCATGATCAGGGCAAGGCTACCGAGCGTCCCGCCGACACCAGCTTTGATGGAGCCAATAACTTTATCCAGCGGCATTCCCTGCATTAATCCAACAGCAAGCGCCACGAGGACGAGAGCGATGAATCCGTTCATTTTGAAGCGGATCATCAGGAGCAACAACAAGATTACACCGATAGCAACAATGACTAATGGCATGATTTACCTGGCCTTTCATTTGTTATGGGTAACGTCAATTTTCTGACGACAAACTCTAATTATCCCAATCGGGAACAGAGATATTGCGGCACCACGACTGATACCCACTAAAACTAATTATTGTAGTCAGATGTCAGGAGTATGTTTGGTACCCACGTGAATGATACGGGTAACATCTGGCGTTTGAGAATCACCAGAGCGGGGTAAATTTAAATTATGAGAGGTTGGTCATATTATCGCGGGGAAACGTAGGGACTGGATTTGCCGAGGCAATGTAGCGCCAACGCCTGGCAGACGGCCCGATAAGACGCTTTAGCGTCGCATCGGGCAATCTATAAAAGAGAGGATAACTTAGTAGTAAGAGTGTTCGCCGCGCTGGTGTTCGGTGAGATCGCGTACACCTTTCAGCTCCGGGAATTCGTTCAGCAGCTGCTTTTCGATCCCTTCTTTCAGCGTCACATCGACCATTGAACAACCGTTACAACCGCCGCCAAATTGCAGAATGGCGTAACCGTCTTCGGTGATTTCCATCAGCGAAACGCGACCACCGTGACCGGCAAGCTGTGGGTTGATCTGCGACTGCAGCATATACTCCACGCGCTCCATCAGCGGCGCATCGTCAGCTACTTTGCGCATTTTGGCGTTTGGGGCTTTCAGCGTCAGCTGAGAACCCAACTGGTCGGTAACAAAGTCGATCTCTGCATCTTCCAGGTAAGGCGCGCTTAACTCATCAACATACGCGGTCAGCAGGTCAAATTTCAGGGCAGTGTCGGTGGCTTCCACAGCGTCCGGCGGACAATAAGAAACGCCACATTCAGCGTTAGGCGTGCCAGGGTTAATCACAAATACGCGGATTTGTGTCCCTTCTTCCTGATTTGCCAGCAGTTTGGCAAAGTGCGCTTGTGCAGCATCGGAAATACGGATCATAGTAATGGCCTAATAGTTGACTATTTTAGTTGGTTATAATACGCCCATCATCGAGGCTCTACAAGGTTCGACAAAGGCACCAGACCTGGACAGTCGCCGCACCATTGCGTAAAAGCAACTGCGCAATCTCTGCGACGGTACTTCCGGTGGTAACGACATCATCCACTATCACCATATGGCGACCTTGCACCGGCAATTCAAGGCGAAAGGCATTTTTCAGGTTGCGTTTGCGCAGCCGGGCGCTAAGAAAATGCTGGGTCGCAGTGGCCCGTGTACGTGTGACGGCTTCGCTATCCCATTGGCAGTGCAACCAGCGTGATAACGGCTGACACAGCAAATCGCTCTGATTAAATCCCCGACGCCAGTGACGCCGCTGCCATAACGGCACGCTGATGATGCGGTCCGGCAATTGCAAACCGGTGGCGCGACGAGCGTGTAAGACTTCCAATAGTAACAGACGTGACAGGGCGCTGGCGATTTCGCAACGCCGGGAAAACTTAAGCTGGTGGATGAGCGGACTTAACGGCGGTGCATAGTCGGCAACCGTGACCAGTCTTTGCCACGGCGGTGGTTTTTGCAGGCAGCGACCGCAGGGAAGATGGGAGTGTGTTGCGGGTAATCCACATTGTGGGCATAACGTTTTATCTGTACGGGTGGCGCGAGAGCATACCGAACAAATCCCCCAATGACCTAACGCCAGGGGCATTCGGCATAGCCAGCATAATCCCGGTACTGTTAGCATATGTTCATCCTTGTAAGTAAAAAGAGAACAATAGCGGATGAATAACATCTGGTGGCAGACCAAAGGTCAGGGGAATGTTCATCTTGTGCTGCTGCACGGATGGGGACTGAATGCCGAAGTGTGGCGTTGCATTGATGAGGAACTTAGCTCGCATTTTACGCTGCATCTCGTTGATCTGCCCGGCTTCGGGCGCAGCCAGGGATTTGGTGCGATGTCACTTGCTGATATGGCTGAAGTCGTGCTGCGACAAGCTCCGGACAAAGCTATCTGGTTAGGCTGGAGTTTGGGCGGACTGGTGGCAAGCCAGATTGTGTTAACCCATCCCGAGCGGGTTCAGGCGCTGGTCACCGTGGCGTCGTCGCCATGTTTTAGTGCTCGTGACGATTGGCCGGGGATCAAACCGGACGTGCTGGCAGGTTTCCAGCAGCAACTCAGTGACGATTTTCAGCGCACGGTAGAACGGTTCCTTGCGTTACAAACCATGGGTACAGAAACGGCACGCCAGGATGCGCGAGCGCTGAAGAAAACCGTTCTGGCGTTACCGATGCCGGAGGTCGACGTGCTTAATGGCGGGCTGGAAATCCTGAAAACGGTCGATCTCCGTCAGCCGCTGCAAAACGTGTCCATGCCGTTTTTGCGATTGTATGGCTATCTCGATGGTCTGGTGCCGCGCAAAGTGGTGCCGATGCTGGATAAACTCTGGCCACACAGCGAGTCGTACATCTTCGCCAAAGCGGCCCATGCGCCGTTTATTTCGCATCCGGACGAGTTTTGTCACCTGCTGGTGGCGTTGAAGCAGAGGGTGTAGACAGCTGTTGAAATGGCGAGACAGAACTTTACTAGCTCGCCGCAGCCAACTCCTCTTCTGACACCCCGGTAAATCGCATGATGTCTGCAAGAGGGACTCCGGATTCAAGCATTATTTTTGCTATATGCAAGGCTTTGGATTGTTCCCCCTCTTGCCGCAATCTTTCCGCAATAGTCATTAAACTCTCCT
Organism: Escherichia sp. MOD1-EC5990; assembly: GCF_002965285.1. Classification (NCBI taxonomy): domain Bacteria; kingdom Pseudomonadati; phylum Pseudomonadota; class Gammaproteobacteria; order Enterobacterales; family Enterobacteriaceae; genus Escherichia; species Escherichia sp. MOD1-EC5990. The sequence continues at coordinate 19,765 of NZ_PTRV01000020.1, forward strand.
TGTGTTTCGGTGAACGTTCGGCAACGCCGTCGATAAAATCGTTAAAACGTACCGCATCGCCGGTTTGTAGTATGTAATTAAACAGCCCTTTGATTTGTCTGTCATTAGCGTATCCACTACTTAATAAGCAGGCCATTTGCTCTACTAGCCCCATCAGGTCGCGTTGACGTATATGTTTTTGAATTAGCTCCAGCAGCGCCATGCGCCGGTGCTGCATGATTTCATCATCAGGCATGACAGTGACATCAATCAGCGGAAATGCAGAGGCATAAAGCTGCCTTGCCAGTTTGGGATCGGCGAAACAATCCAGCCAACACAGTGAATAGGGATAGGGGCTTTCAATGCCGTGGTAAAACAACAATGGCACCACCATCGGCAACGTTTTGTATCCGGCATCCAGGTGATTTTGCATTGCGGCAATGGCGTAACGCATCATGCGAAATGCGATCAGTTTGTTTGAGGTGCTTTGATGTTCAATCAGACAATAGATATATCCCGGTCCTTGTTCCGTTTTCACCGACCACAGCACGTCGGAATAGCTTTCACGCAGATCGTCATCAATAAAGCTGCTCGACTCCAGCTTGAGGGTTTTCATATCACAGAGCGCGTGAATAGGTGCCGGTAAATGGAACGCAAGAAAATCGCGCGCCGTCTCCGGTTGGCGTAAAAAGAGTTTGAACAGCGCATCGTGTGGGGTGGAACTCTGCTTTTTGCTCATGGCGTTCCTTCACCTGTTGTTTGAATGCCGCGACTCTACGCGCCACTCCACACCTGTGCATTAGCGAGTTTTCATCCCTGCGAGACGCTTTCAGAGGAACTTACGTTGTACTGCAAGAGTTGCATTTTTATGGAAAGCCGCACGCAAAAAAGCCCGGTTGCAAACGCATACCGGGCTTTCAAAACAGGTAGTAAAACAAGGTTAACGTAACGCCCACCACTCACGCAGACAGGCTTTGCCTTCCGGGCAGCTTTTACAACTCCCGGAGAGGCAGCCGTCAGGTTCTTCCTGAATTCGCACGGCTTTGCCCATACTTTCCAGCTGTTGCAGCATGGCGTTAATCATGGGTTGCGGAGTGTTCAATGTCTGGCTTATCTGGGCCGCTTCCATACGGCCCCGTAATGCCAGCAAATCACGCACCTGAATGAGCGAAGCCATTGCTGTATCCTTAGTGGCAATCGCCAGTGGTGCTGGCTGCACAGCAACTGCTTACCGATTTGCGTGTTGCCAGCAGTTCGATATCGACCCGGCTACGTGCGCGACGCAGCAAACCGATAACCACGATGTTAAACAGGATAACCGCCAGAATGCACACCAGGCTGTAAGTTGGGTGCTGGCTGTAGCTGGCGACCTGGTAGAACAATGTTGCCAGTGAGTAAGCAATATTCAGCCCCCACAGGATGGAGAAGCCCATCCAGCCACGGCTTGATTCACGGGCGATGGCCCCCATCACCGAGATACACGGTACATACAGCAGAACGAAAATCAGGTAGCTGTAAGCAGCTGCTGCGCTTCCAAATTTCTGATCCATCACGCCCATCGCTCCGGTACCCATTTCACCGTCGCCTTTGCTCGCTTCAATGGGGTTCATCAGTACGCTAAGACTGAAGGTGTCTTTCAGACTCTGCCAGGTTTCATCTACCGCGCTGAATAGCTCTTCACCGAGGTTAAATTCCGCCGGATTGAACTCTTCATCCTGAATATTTTCTGCGGTGTAGAGAGTGTTGAGCGTACCCACTACCACTTCTTTCGCCATTGCGCCCGTGAACAGGCCAACTGTTGCCTGCCAGTTATCTTCATGTACACCAATCGGCTTGAAGACCGGGGTGATCACCCGACTAACGGAAGCCAATGCGGAGTCGTTGATGTTATCGACGATTTTCCCGCTCAGAGAGAAGCTGTTGAAAGCGCTCAGGAAAATGCTGACGATGATAATCACTTTACCAGCACGCAGAACGAAACCTTTCAGACGCTGCCAGGTCTGGATAATCAGGCTTTTAACGTGTGGTACATGGTAGACCGGTAGCTCCATGACAAACGGCGTCGCTTCACCGCGCATGATGGTGTACTTGAGCATCAGGCCAGTCAGCACCGCCATCACAATACCGAGCATATACAGCGAGAAGACCGCCAGCGCACCGTTCTGCCCGAAGAAGGCAGCCGCGAATACGGCGAAGATAGCCAGACGCGCGCCGCAGGACATAAACGGTGCCATCATGATGGTCATCAGACGTTCACGCGGTGCATCAAGCGTACGTGCGCCCATTACCGACGGTACGTTACAACCGAAACCAACGATCAGCGGTACAAAGGATTTCCCGGGCAAGCCCAGCGCCTGCATCAGACGGTCCATCACAAACGCCGCACGCGCCATATAGCCGGAGTCCTCGAGGAAGGAGAGGAACAGGTACATCATGCCGATCTGTGGCACCAGTGGCAGAACGGTGTTAATACCGCCCCCCAGGCCCTGGGCGAGGAAGATAGTCAGCCAGTCCGGGAAGTGGAGCGTGTAGCCAATCCACTGAATACCATGCACAAATAGCGCCACGGAGCCGACGTCAAACAGTGGCTGTAACGCCCCGCCGATGTTGATAGCCAACAGGAACATCAGGTACATCACAAAGAGGAAAATCGGCAGACCGAGGAAACGGTTGAGCACGATTTTATCTACCGCAGTGGTGAAACGGCTGGGTTCTGCCGTCAGGGTGTTGCTTACCACATCACAGATGGCAGCAATGCACTGGTAACGCGCATCGGCAATGTGCAGCGCCGGATCGTCCATCTCATTACGCAGACGGGCGAGGGCGGCATCAAGATGCTGCGACGCTTCACCGGCGTAGGCGCGGCTGTAGATATCGCCTTCCAGCATTTGCAGGCCCAGCCAGCGACGTTGTTTGAGCGGGATGTCGGAAGGCATCACTTTTGCCAGTGAATCTGCTTCGTTGAGCAGCGGCTGTGCGTAATGCACCAGTTCCACATTCTCGTTAGCTTTATAGCGATCAATCGCCAGCTTGAGCGCTTCAATACCGCGACCACGAGTTGAAACCAGCGGGATCACCGGGCAGCCAAGACGTGCCGACAGAGCATCAATTTCAATGCGAATATTTTGCTTCTCGGCAATGTCGAGCATGTTCAGCGCCACGATGCAGGGAATGCCGAGTTCCAGCAGTTGTAGCGTCAGGTACAGGTTACGCTCAAGGTTAGACGCATCCACCACGTTAATCAGCAGGTCAGCGTCGCCACTCAAAATGTAGTGACAGGCGATTTGCTCATCGAGCGAGGTCTGCGATGAGATGGTGGTCAGAGAATAGGTGCCGGGGAGGTCCACCAGCGTGACCTGATGATCGGTGGTGGAGAATTGCCCTTCTTTACGTTCGACGGTAACGCCAGCCCAGTTACCTACACGCTGGCGCGCGCCGGTGAGCTGGTTAAATAAGGTTGTCTTGCCAGAATTTGGATTACCAATTAAGCCAATGGTTAATTTTTTCATTGTTGTTATCACCGTATTAACAGGAAACCGCTTCCACTTCTAATAAGGCCAGATCTTTTTTGCGTAATACCAGGCTCACACGACGGGTTTCGATATGAATGGGGTCGCCAAGTGGAGCGACGCGCACCACATTAAAAGAGGAGCCAGGTAACATGCCAAGAGAAAGCAGTTTTTGGCGATATGCCGGGCTGATTTCACGGGAAAAGCCAGTGATTTTCCACGCAGTATCTGGAGTGTATTGCATAGGTGCCTACTTGTTTCTCATTAACTGGATAACTACCTCATGGGGCGTTTGACAGCGACATGAGACCAGATGATTTGCCAACAAAGGAGAGATTAAATAATCAACAACACAATGATAATGAGAATGGTTTCTATCAGCAATACTTAAAATGTGTGCGAATGTTGGTTTAGATAATAATCTGCGTGAATGTTGATGTGGCTCAAGGTTATATCGCAGCGAAAATATAATTCGAATGGCGAATTATCAGGGCGGGTTAATGTTTAATTAAGGTTTCATTTGTTAATTAAGTGATAAATATTGACGAAATATAGTGTGAGTTTCGTTGTGGAATAAAAATGCCGGAGATATTCTCCGGCATTTTTATGTCAGGCATGGCGTTTATTGCCAGATGCGGCGTGAACGCCTGATCTGGCCTACGATCTTGTGCAAATTCGAACCGTAGGCCAATCAGGAGGTTTAACGTTTTTTGCCCATTGCCGCCGCCAGCGCATCCATCATCGCGCTGTTACCGGCAGGCTGCGCTTCACGACCGCGTGGTTTGGCTGCCGGGCGGTTGTTTTGCGGGCGTTCATTACCGCCCCCGCGACGGGCGTTGGTTTCGCCAGGCTGCTCGTCCAGACGCATAGTCAGGGCGATACGTTTACGCTGAAGATCCACTTCCAGCACTTTCACCTTCACAATGTCGCCCGCTTTCACCACGGTATGCGGATCTTCCACAAACTTGTTCGACAATGAAGAGATGTGAACCAGGCCGTCCTGATGTACGCCAATATCGACAAACGCGCCAAAGTTGGTGACGTTGGTCACCGCACCTTCGAGGATCATACCCGGTTGCAGGTCGTTCATTGTCTCGACGCCATCGGCAAACTGGGCGGTTTTAAATTCCGGACGCGGATCGCGACCCGGTTTTTCCAGCTCTTTGATGATGTCGGTTACCGTCGGCACACCGAATTTCTCATCAGTAAAGTCAGACGCTTTCAGGTTACGCAGTTCGCTGCTGTTACCCATCAGATCTTTCAGTGCCTGCTGTGTTGCTGCCAGAATGCGTTCCACCACCGGATAGGCTTCCGGGTGAACAGTAGAGGCGTCCAGCGGGTTGTCACCGTGGTTAATGCGCAAGAAGCCTGCGCACTGCTCGAAGGCTTTTGGCCCCAGGCGGCTGACTTTTAACAGTTGCTGGCGGTTCTGGAACTGGCCGTTCTCATCGCGCCAGGCCACAATGTTTTGCGCCATCATGCGCGTCAGGCCCGCCACGCGGGTTAACAGCGGAACGGAAGCGGTGTTGAGATCGACGCCAACGGCGTTTACGCAGTCTTCTACTACTGCATCCAGTTTGCGGGCCAGCTGCGTCTGGCTGACGTCATGCTGATACTGACCTACGCCGATAGATTTCGGATCGATTTTCACCAGCTCCGCCAGCGGATCCTGCAAACGACGGGCGATAGACACCGCGCCACGCAGCGAAACATCGAGATCCGGGAACTCCTGCGCTGCCAGCTCGGAAGCCGAGTAAACCGACGCGCCTGCTTCGCTGACGATCACTTTCTGTGCGGTCACTTTCGGAAACTGCTTCTGAACGTCGAGATAGAAACGCTCAGTTTCGCGGGAAGCCGTACCGTTACCGATTGCCACCAGTTCAACGTTATGTTTTTCACACAAGGCAGCAACGGTCATCGCTGCTTTTGCGGCTTGTCCGGTGTGCGGATAAATGGTGTCGGTCGCCACCAGTTTACCCGTCGCATCGACTACCGCCACTTTTACCCCGGTACGCAGACCCGGATCGAGGCCCATCGTCGCACGCAGTCCGGCTGGGGCCGCCATCAGCAGATCGTGCAGGTTACGGGCAAAGACGTTGATTGCTTCATCTTCTGCACGTTCGCGCACTGTACCCATCAGTTCGGTTTCCAGGTGCATCAGCACCTTGATGCGCCAGGTCCAGCTCACCACGCCTTTGCGCCAGCTATCCGCCGGGGCATTGTTCAGGCGCAGACCGAGGTGATCCATGATGATTTGCTCGCAATAGCTCTCTTTTGGCGGTTCGTCGAACTGCGGATCGGCATTTAGCGAAAGCTGGAGTACGCCTTCGTTACGCCCACGGAACATCGCCAGCGCGCGGTGAGAAGGCACCGTTGACAGCGGTTCGTGATGATCGAAATAGTCGCGGAATTTCGCCCCTTCCTCTTCTTTACCGTTCACCACCGTAGAAACCAAATGCGCGTTCTTCCACAGATAATCACGCACTTTCGCCAGCAGCGCGGCATCTTCGGCAAACCGTTCCATCAGGATATAGCGCGCGCCGTCCAGCGCGGCTTTGGTATCTGCTACGCCTTTATCGGCATCAACATATTGTGCAGCGGCGACTTCTGGCGTGTGCGACGGATCGTTCCACAGTAGGTCGGCCAGTGGCTCAAGTCCTGCTTCAATAGCAATTTGCCCGCGGGTGCGGCGTTTAGGTTTGTAGGGCAGGTAGAGGTCTTCGAGTTCGGTTTTGCTTAAGGTGGCGTTGATAGCATTCGCCAGCTCGTCGGTCAGTTTGCCTTGCTCGGAAATGGACTTGAGGATTGCCTGACGTCTCTCTTCCAGCTCGCGCAAATAGCTCAGACGCGTTTCCAGATTACGCAGTTGCGTGTCATCCAGACCGCCGGTGATTTCCTTACGATAACGTGCGATAAACGGCACGGTATTCCCTTCGTCAAGCAGGCGAACGGCAGCGTCAACCTGTTCCGGGCGCGCCTGAATTTCACCCGCAATAATGCGGCAGAACGAATCATTCATCATGGTTTGAGTTCATCTTTTCGGATCAAAAATCAGGGGATAGTTATACGGACTGGCTGGCAAAAATGCCAGCCATCGGCAGGAGGTTAAGACTCTTCCTTACGGTTTCACGTACTCGATAGCATTAACATACCAGCTCGCTTCCCCGGCAGGGGTATTGACCACTGCCAGATCGCCCACTTCTTTTTTCAGCAATGCGCGGGCCATTGGGGAATCGATAGAGATGTAATCTTTACGGCCAAAAATTTCATCGTAGCCGACAATGCGAAAACGGTGAGTCACGCCATCGTCGTTTTCAATCTCCACCCATGCGCCAAAAAAGACTTTGCCTTCCTGTTGCGGGGAGTAATCGACGATTTTGAGATTTTCCATGCATTTAGTGAGATAGCGCACGCGACGGTCGATTTCACGCAGACGCTTTTTATTATACTGATAGTCAGCATTTTCGCTGCGGTCGCCCAGACTTGCAGCCCAGGTCACTTTTTTTGTGACCTCCGGGCGCTCTTCACGCCAGAGATAATTTAGCTCTTGTTTGAGTTTTTCATACCCTTCCCGGGTAACCAGGGGCGTTTTCATCTCGTTGATTCCCTTTGTCTGTTTGATAATGCGCACATTGGGTATAACGTGATCATATCAACAGAATCAATAATGTTTCGCCGAATAAATTGTATACTTAAGCTGCTGTTTAATATGCTTTGTAACAATTTAGGCTGAAATTCATACCAGATTTAGCTGGTGACGAACGTAAGCTTTTTTAAGAATACACGCTTACAAATTGTTGCGAACCTTTGGGAGTACAAAGAATGCAAGAGAACTACAAGATTCTGGTGGTCGATGACGACATGCGCCTGCGTGCGCTGCTGGAACGTTATCTCACCGAACAAGGCTTCCAGGTTCGAAGCGTCGCTAATGCAGAACAGATGGATCGCCTGCTGACTCGTGAATCTTTCCATCTTATGGTACTGGATTTGATGTTACCTGGTGAAGATGGCTTGTCGATTTGCCGACGTCTTCGTAGCCAGAGCAACCCGATGCCGATCATTATGGTGACGGCGAAAGGGGAAGAAGTGGACCGTATCGTTGGTCTGGAGATTGGCGCTGACGACTACATTCCAAAACCGTTTAACCCGCGTGAACTGCTGGCCCGCATTCGTGCGGTGCTGCGTCGTCAGGCGAACGAACTGCCGGGCGCGCCGTCACAGGAAGAGGCGGTAATTGCTTTCGGTAAGTTCAAACTTAACCTCGGTACGCGTGAAATGTTCCGCGAAGATGAGCCGATGCCGCTCACCAGCGGTGAGTTTGCGGTACTGAAGGCACTGGTCAGCCATCCGCGTGAGCCGCTCTCCCGCGATAAGCTGATGAACCTTGCCCGTGGCCGTGAATATTCCGCAATGGAACGTTCCATCGACGTGCAGATCTCGCGTCTGCGCCGCATGGTGGAAGAAGATCCGGCGCATCCGCGTTACATTCAGACCGTTTGGGGTCTGGGCTACGTTTTCGTGCCGGACGGTTCTAAAGCATGAGGCGATTGCGCTTCTCGCCACGAAGTTCATTTGCCCGTACGTTATTGCTCATCGTCACCTTGCTGTTCGTCAGCCTGGTGACGACTTATCTGGTGGTGCTGAACTTCGCGATTTTGCCGAGCCTCCAGCAGTTTAATAAAGTCCTGGCATACGAAGTGCGTATGTTGATGACCGACAAACTGCAACTGGAGGACGGCACGCAGTTGGTTGTGCCTCCCGCTTTCCGTCGGGAGATCTACCGTGAGCTGGGGATCTCTCTCTACTCCAACGAAGCTGCCGAAGAGGCAGGCCTGCGTTGGGCACAACACTATGAATTCTTAAGCCATCAGATGGCGCAGCAACTGGGCGGCCCGACGGAAGTACGCGTTGAGGTCAACAAAAGTTCGCCTGTCGTCTGGCTGAAAACCTGGCTGTCGCCCAATATCTGGGTACGCGTGCCGCTGACCGAAATTCATCAGGGCGATTTCTCCCCGCTGTTCCGCTATACGTTGGCGATTATGCTATTGGCGATAGGTGGGGCGTGGCTATTTATTCGTATCCAGAACCGACCGTTGGTCGATCTCGAACACGCTGCCTTGCAGGTGGGTAAGGGGATTATTCCGCCGCCGCTGCGTGAGTATGGCGCTTCGGAGGTGCGTTCCGTTACCCGCGCCTTTAACCATATGGCGGCTGGTGTTAAGCAACTGGCGGATGACCGCACGTTGCTGATGGCAGGGGTAAGCCACGACTTGCGCACGCCGCTGACACGTATTCGTCTGGCGACCGAGATGATGAGCGAGCAGGATGGCTACCTGGCAGAATCGATCAATAAAGATATCGAAGAGTGCAATGCCATCATTGAACAGTTTATCGACTACCTGCGCACCGGGCAGGAGATGCCGATGGAAATGGCGGATCTCAACGCAGTGCTCGGTGAGGTGATTGCTGCCGAAAGTGGCTATGAGCGGGAAATTGAAACTGCGCTTTACCCCGGCAGCATTGAAGTGAAAATGCATCCGCTGTCGATCAAACGTGCAGTGGCGAATATGGTGGTGAACGCTGCTCGTTACGGCAATGGCTGGATCAAAGTCAGCAGCGGCACGGAGCCGAATCGCGCCTGGTTCCAGGTGGAAGACGACGGTCCGGGAATTGCGCCGGAACAGCGTAAGCACCTGTTCCAGCCGTTTGTCCGCGGCGACAGTGCGCGCACCATTAGCGGCACTGGGCTAGGCCTGGCGATTGTGCAGCGTATCGTGGATAACCATAACGGCATGCTGGAGCTTGGCACCAGCGAACGGGGTGGGCTTTCCATTCGCGCCTGGCTGCCAATGCCGGTAACGCGGGCGCAGGGCACGACAAAAGAAGGGTAAATAAAACGGGAGGAGAAGGAGCCTCCTGTTTTATTTTGTGCACTCAGTATCTACTGAATGAATACGGTCTCAGACATCGGCACCATACGAAGTAAAGTGTACTGTAAGCTGATTGCAGGCTAGCGTATCCTGATTAGTAAAAGCACACTAAAGGAATAGCTTGATGCAACTTACCAACGAAGAACAAGTACAGATTGCTCGTATAAAAGAAAAAATCCCACGCATTGCCGCACTGGATCCTGAATGTAAGTTATTCGGTTCTGAAGGTTGGAAATATCAATGGCCGAAGCCTGCCAGCGAGGCGGAAATAGCTTCCTGGGAGAAAAAACATAGCGTCACTTTGCCACGGGAATATCGAATTTTTCTTCGCTATATCGCTAATGGCGGTCCGGCACATGCCTACGGTCTTGAATCTTTAGGCGGTACAGATATTTATGGCGATATAACAAAAGAAAGCCCTGTACCGCTTTATATGACGCAGCAGGATGTTGATGTGTTGAATGCTGGCCGTACAGAAGATGATGAAGAATATAGTTTTTTTGACGGCGCATTGACCATTCTCACCCTGGGATGTACTTATGATATTTGCCTGGTGGTGACGGGGCAGTATCGCGGAAGGTTAATGCTGACTGATGGTGATGAAGATTATCCGTTTGATTTTATATATGATAAAAATTTCCTCAACTGGTATGAACGCTGGCTGGACGATTTTATTGCTGGCATGAGTATGAAGGGTTTCGATAGAAGTTTGCCAGGAACGCAAATTCAACTGCGTGAGTGGTTTTTAACTGAGAAAATCCCGGATTTACGTAGATCCATTTTATTCTCGCTATGCCGTTTTCCACAGATAGAACCCGAAACTTTTGCCCTTTGGGAACATGTTTGCCGTACAGAGAATGATAAAGAATTGTGTGAAGAGGCATTCATAAGATTACGCCAAAAAAAAGTTTCTTGTGCTGCAGATATTTTTCGACTCTATTTTGCAATGTCAGATGAATTACGTGATATTGCTATTAAAGATCTCCGTTTTGCCTGTAGAGATAGTGTGGTTAATATTGAGGATTATATTCATTCACTGTTAATAATAATGCCTGAACTTGACGATGACACTCTATCCTCAGCTGTCTTTGCTATACGAGAAACAGAGTATAATAAATATGATACTTTTCTGCCGCTTCTCGAACGTATCACTGATGACCGTCAGCAAACATTATTGTGGGCGATGAGTAAGGCGCCTGATTTCAATGAAAGCCGAGGATTCGTTGAGTTGGTATTACCGCTTTTTGCATCATCAAAGATGGAGAATGTAAGGAAGGCTATTTTGTTGCTCATTGAAGTTAAAGATAATCGTATTCCACCATTGGTTGATGAAGCTGCAACTCGTTTCCCTGAACTGACCATTTTACGAGAAAACTACTATCTCAGGACGTGGGGACATAAGCCATAAATTAATGGTTCAGAAATGATCTAACGCGGAGAAAAATATGATCAGGGAACATATTCAGCAAGCGATAAATAATAGGTTAGCATTTGATGGCCCATTCAATGTTGTTCCTGAACCTGCAAGCACTGCGTTTGATAGCCGGATCCCGACATTGAAAAACGGTGTCTGGCAGAAGGCCAGCCCTATGTTGCAGGCGCGTTTTGCACATTGTGGACGTTGGTTAAGCGCTACACATGGAAGCTGGCTAAGTATAAGTGACATGGAAACGCTTTGGCAGGAACACATAGAAGATACGTTTCTTGATGAAATCAAAATGAATGCTGTAGCTTCAAGTGATAATTGGGATAACCATGCCTTGGGACTATTTCGTTCTCATCGCCTGTCACTTTTTGCCGGTAGTGATTACAGTTATGAAATGGTTTTTCTCCTTTGGCTAGATAGTACCGTTGAGCCAGAGGTCTGGGTTTATGACTGCAATGGGGAATCACGTTATAAAGATCTTAATGATTACCTGAATGCATATATTAATGATGACGTAAGCGCCTGTGAGCGCTCTTGGCGAGTAGAATGAATAGCCCCCCTTGCCCCTTTGATCCACAAACCGCACATTACCTCGGCACAGTGCAAATCCACTACACCTCAACCACCTTCAACGCTGCCGTTAAGCATTATACCTATCACATTAAAAAGCGTTTTAAAGGGGTTAAATGGGGAATTGGTACCGCTGGCTTATTGGCTATATTGCCCATGATCCCACAATGGTTGAAACCTTCTCATGACTTTAAACTCAACGCAATCAGTACGTTAATTCTTCTATTAATGTTGCCACTCCTCTTATCAATGTTCCTGTTAATCAGCAGAAGAATTAACGATTTTAAGTCAAAAACAAAGCAAGTTACTTTTACGAAACCCGTGCGTTATGCGTTTTATTTCGAGGGGATTGTTTTTTATGAATCTCATCAGCAGGGCATACTTCGCTGGGAAGATTTTTATGGCATTGAGTATGAAGAAGATTATTTGTGGCTTTTTCTGCATTTACCGAAGAGTTTTCCCAGAGAAGCGACGAAAGCGTTTTGCGATATTTTCATTCCCACCAGTGCGATAAAAGCGCAGCCTGAACTGGATACGTTTTTTCGTGAAACACGCCACTCGCTGGATTATCTGTTTGTCCCGTTTAATTCTGACAGAAAATAACATATCCCCCGTATCTGGTGAAACGGGGGATTTCGTCGCTTAACTTATCGGATTACAGTTTTGGACCAGCCGCTACCAGCGCGGCACCCGCTGGGGTGTCGGTGTATTTATCGAAGTTGTCGATAAACAGTTTCGCCAGAGTTTCGGCTTTTTCCTGCCACTGTTCAGGAGAAGCGTAGGTGTTACGCGGATCGAGGATCTTAGTGTCTACGCCCGGCAGTTCAGTCGGGATTGCCAGGTTAAACATCGGCAAAGTGAAGGTTTCTGCGTTATCCAGCGAACCGTTGAGGATGGCGTCGATAATGGCGCGGGTATCTTTAATGGAGATACGTTTGCCAGTACCGTTCCAGCCAGTGTTAACCAGATATGCCTGCGCACCCGCCGCTTGCATACGTTTCACCAGCACTTCTGCGTACTGAGTTGGGTGCAGCGACAGGAACGCCGCGCCGAAGCAAGCGGAGAAGGTTGGCGTCGGTTCGGTGATGCCACGTTCAGTACCGGCCAGTTTGGCGGTGAAGCCAGAGAGGAAGTGGTACTGAGTTTGATCGGCAGTCAGGCGAGAAACCGGCGGCAGCACACCAAAGGCGTCTGCGGTCAGGAAGATAACTTTAGTTGCGTGGCCCGCTTTGGAAACCGGTTTAACGATGTTATCGATGTGATAGATCGGATAAGAAACGCGGGTGTTCTCGGTTTTTGAACCATCGTCAAAATCGATAGTGCCATCTTCACGTACGGTGACGTTTTCCAGCAGCGCATCGCGACGGATAGCGTTGTAGATTTCAGGTTCCGCTTCTTTCGACAGCTTGATGGTTTTCGCGTAGCAGCCGCCTTCGAAGTTAAACACGCCGTCGTCATCCCAGCCGTGCTCGTCATCGCCAATCAGGCGACGTTTCGGGTCGGTGGAAAGGGTGGTTTTACCGGTGCCGGAAAGGCCAAAGAACACCGCAACATCGCCTTTCTCGCCAACGTTGGCGGAGCAGTGCATAGAAGCGATGCCTTTCAGCGGCAGCAGGTAGTTCATCATCGAGAACATCCCTTTCTTCATTTCGCCGCCGTACCAGGTACCGCCAATCAACTGCATACGCTCGGTCAGGTTAAACGCCACGAAGTTTTCAGAGTTCAGCCCCTGCTCTTTCCACTGGGGGTTAGTGCATTTTGCGCCGTTCATAACGATAAAGTCAGGTTTAAAACCAGCCAGCTCTTCATCGCTCGGGCGAATAAACATGTTTTTGACAAAATGCGCCTGCCAGGCCACTTCGGTGATGAAACGGACGGAAAGACGCGTGTCTGGGTTCGCACCACAGAAAGCGTCGACAACGAACAGACGTTTGCCAGAAAGCTGTTTGGTCACCAGGCCCTTCAGATGCTGCCAGGTTTCCGGAGAGAGAGGTTTGTTGTCGTTCTTACCTTTGCCTTTATCAGCCCACCAGAAGGTATCGCGAGTGGTATCGTCACGGACGATATACTTATCTTTTGGTGAGCGACCGGTGAATATACCGGTATCGACGGCAACGGCACCCAGATTAGTTAACACCCCGCGCTCATAACCTGTCAGGCTCGGATCGAGCTCTTCCTGATACAGCAGGTCGTAGCTTGGGTTGTAAACGATATCATGTACGTCACTGATACCATAAGCCTCGAGTTCTTGCGGGGTCAAACCATTGTTAACGCGCATTTCACTGCTCCTTAGCCAATATGTATTGCCTGAATAGTAAAGTCTTTTTGGGGGTGTTAACCGCGACAAGGCTCATAGATTTACGTATCTGGAGAAATTCATATTTGACAAAAAACTCCGTGATTCCTGTCACGAAACGGTTGCTATTATCGCAGAAATAGCATTTTAGGTGTGGAAAATGTTCTTAAAAGGTTAAATCTTGGTTTATATGGCGGGAATATTGTGAGTGGAATCGCATTCCTGAATGAAATTGATGCAAATTCAATCGGTAAAGTATCGATTCACCACGCTAACTTTTTTTGATTATTTTCTGAAAAAAGCAAAATACTACGGCCCGGATGCGATAATTAACCCACTTTTTGATTCTGGATAACTAACATGGATAACGTTGAACTTTCACCCGCAACACGCTGGGGGATGATTGTTACCGGATTACTTCAGGGTCTAGTTTGCTACCTACTGATCGCCTGGCTTTCCGGAAAAAATCACAGTTGGATTGTTTATGGCGTGCCTGCGACCGTCGCGTTTTCATCCGTTTTACTCTTCTCCGTGATCTCCTTTAAACAGAAGCGCCTTTGGGGATGGCTGGCGCTGGTGTTTATTGCCACGCTGGGAATGAGCGGCTGGCTGAAGTGGCAAACTGATGGCATGAACCCCTGGAGAGCTGAAAAGGCGCTTTGGGATTTTGGTTGCTATCTGCTGCTGATGGCAATGTTGTTGCTACCGTGGATACAACAAAGCCTTCGCATCCGCAATGACAGTAGCCGCTATCGCTATTTTTACCAGTCAGTATGGCATAACGTACTTATATTACTGGTGATTTTTCTCGCCAATGGCCTGACGTGGCTGGTACTTTTACTGTGGGGCGAGTTGTTTAAACTTGTTGGCATCACGTTTTTCAAAACGCTCTTTTTTGCAACCGACTGGTTTATTTATCTCACGTTAGGTCTGGTTACCGCACTGGCGGTGATCCTCGCGCGTACACAGTCACGTTTAATCGACTCTATTCAAAAGTTGTTCACGTTAATCGCCACGGGGTTGCTGCCGTTAGTATCATTGCTAACCCTGATGTTTATCATCACCCTGCCGTTTACGGGCCTGAGCGCGATTTCTCGCCACATCTCCGCCGCCGGGTTGCTGTTGACGCTGGCCTTTTTGCAATTGATTTTAATGGCTATTGTCCGCAATCCGCAAAAAGCGTCACTTCCCTGGACGGGGCCGTTGCGTTGCCTGATTAAAACCGCTCTGCTGGCTGCTCCGCTGTATGTGTTCGTCGCCGCCTGGGCGTTATGGCTGCGGGTCGCTCAGTACGGCTGGACTGTCGACCGCTTGCAGGGCGCGCTGGCGGTGCTGGTGTTACTGATATGGTCGCTGGGGTATTTTGTCAGTATCGTCTGGCGTAAAGGGCAAAACCCTCTTGTTCTTCAGGGCAAAGTGAACCTTGCGGTTTCGTTATTGGTGTTGGTAATACTGGTGCTTCTTAATTCGCCGGTGCTGGATAGTATGCGCATTAGTGTGAACAGTCATATGGCACGTTATCAGAGCGGCAAGAACACGCCAGATCAGGTAAGTCTCTACATGCTCGAACAGAACGGTCGCTATGGACGTGCGGCGCTTGAGTCGCTGAAAAGCGATGCCGAGTATATGAAAGACCCGAAACGCGCACGGGATCTGCTGATGACGTTAGATGGAGAGCAACATCTTCAGGAACAGGTATCGGAAAAAGTATTAGCCGAAAATGTGTTAATTGCCCCAGGCTCTGGCAAACCGGATACGGCATTCTGGTCGGCCTTAATCCAGGATCGCTATAACGTGATGACCTGTATTGAAAAAGACGCCTGCGTACTGGTCGAGCAAGATCTGAATAGTGATGGTCAGGTGGAGCGGATCCTGTTTGCTTTTAATGATGACAGAGTCATTGTCTATGGCTTTGACCCGGCCAGAAAAGAATGGGACGCGCTTGATATGAGTTTACTTCCGCGCCAAATAACGAAAGAAAAATTACTCGCTGCTGCGAAGGATGGAAAACTGGGGACGAAGCCTAAAGCATGGTGTGATCTGACGGTAGATGGTGAAACGCTGGAAATAAACCTAAGTAAGTGACAATGCGTATTTGATTTTTTATCGGATACGACGCTTTATCTTACCAACAATAACTTGCGAATTATTGCGTAGGCCTGGTAAGCGCAGCGCATCAGGCCATTACGTCGTAAAATCCGGCAGAGCACTCTCTGCCGGACATACTCATTAATGAACTTGCGGATCTGCCGGAGACGCGTTGTTGCGGATTTCAGCAATATCCATCGCATTGAACAGATAGTGGTTACCGCAGTAATCACAATGCATGTCAATTTCGCCTTCTTCCGCCAGAATGCTATCCACTTCTTCATCCGGCAGTGTTTTTAGCGCGTCGGCGCAACGTTCACGCGAACAGGTGCATTTGAACTCCACATCCTGCGGATCGTAAACCGTCACCTCTTCTTCGTGATACAAACGCCACAACACTTCGTTTGCCGGTAAGGTCAGCAGTTCTTCGGTTTTGATGGTTTCGGTTAGCGTTGCCAGGTGGTCAAAGTCGTCCTGCTGGGCATTTTGCGCAGGCATTACCTGCAACAACATACCGCCTGCAGCCGGTTTGCCGTCTACGTCGCCGGTGCGAATAAACAGGCGCGTCGGCAGCTGTTCAGAACGCATAAAGTAATCTTCCAGGCAGGCCGCCAGGGTATCACCTTCCAGACCCACCACGCCCTGATAGCGTTCACCTTCGCTCGGGGTGATGGTGATCACCACGTAACCATTGCCCACTAGCGTTTTCAGGTCGGCATTTTCCGGAATTTCGCCCTGTACGCGCGCGACGCCACGCATCTGCTGTTTGTTGTTTCCGTTGATGACCGCCAGACTCATCGGGCCGTCGCCTTGCAGCTGTACGGTGATATCACCATCAAATTTTAGCGTAGCGGTTAACAGGCTGGTCGCAACCAGCAGTTCTGCCAGCACGTTTTTAACGGGCTGCGGATAATCGTGATTCTCAAGGATCTGTTGCAGGGTTTCCGAAACGGTTACCAGTTCGCCGCGTACGGCAAAGTTTTCAAACAGATAGCGATGTAATTGGTCATGTTGCGGCATAATCATCTCTCTTGCAGGTGACAGTTATTCACTGTCGCCATGTTTAAATCGTAACAGGTCGCGGCGCTCTTTTTTGTCCGGGCGTCGGTCCGGGTGCGGCATGGTTAAGGCATTAAGTTTACGTGCCAGCGCCATTTTTTCGCGTTTCTCTACACTTTCTGCAGTCTCTTCATACAGCAAGACTGCCTCGCTGGCGGGGCGACGCTGTTCAGTAATCGCCTTTACAATCACCGTTCGTTCGTCATTTCCCTGGCGCAGAGTGAGCGTGGCATTCAGCTCGACGATTTTGCTTGGCTTGCTGCGCTGCCCGTTGTAGTGCACCTTACCGCCTTCGATCATTTCGCGGGCCAGCGCGCGGGTTTTATAAAAACGGGCGGCCCATAGCCATTTATCCAGTCGAACCTCAACAGCAGGTTTTTCTTTCATGGCGTCTCCTTCACATTAGCGAGGGGATCAGGCGGCGGTAGTCATTCAGTGACGGATGGTGCTGATACTGTTTCTCGGCAATCCCGGAGTCAGGATTAGTCACGCCGAGGCAGTAACGAATACCAAATTGTGCGGCAGCATCGAGAATCGCTTCGCTGTCATCAATAAACAGCGTTCTTTCAGCTTTCAGACCCGTAGCTTCGGCCACCGCATGCCATAACCGCTGATCCTCTTTCGGATAACCAAATGTGTGGGTGGAAAGTAATAAATCAAGGTGTGCGTCCAGACCGGTATGCTCAAGTTTTACCGCCAGGTTATGCGGATGAGCATTGGTGAGCAAAATTCGCTGCTTACCACTGGCTTTCAGTGCCTCAAGAAACGGAATGGTATCTTCACGCAGTACGGCACGCGGTCCCATCTCGGTGGTCATCGCACAGATATCCAGACCCAGTTGCTCACTCCAGTAATCAAGACAGTACCAGTTTAGCGTATGCTGCACGTCGTGATATTGCTGGCGCATATAGTCCATCGCTTCCTGTGGTGTGACCCCGTTTTTCGCCCCCCATGTTTCAGGCACCAGCTTTTGCCAGAAATAGTTATCGAAGGCGAGGTCGAGCAACGTGCCGTCCATATCCAGCAGAACGGTATCTACGTCCTGCCAGGCAATGTTGATATGCATGAGGGAAATCTCCAGAGTGAAGCAATTTGCGCGACAGGGTAGCATAACCTGCCGCGCAAACGTGTTATTCGATAAGGCTTTCTGAAGGGGTGATCAGTTGCGGGTTCAGGCAGCTTTCATAATAGGCCTGAATCTCCATCATGCGAGTGCGATGACGCTGGTAACGACGCCAGGCCTGTACGCCATTGTAAATGGCGCTACCCAGCATCGTCAGTAGCAGCAGTGTGGTGCTGAGATAGCGCCACAGACCGGAACGATCCGGGATCGGATGAAGGCCAATATGCTGCGTACCATTGGCGTCAGTGAAGATTTTTGTGACGATACCCTCGGCGTTAAACGGCGTATGCATCAGCATTTGTGCCAGTTTCTGGAAAGCGTTCCACTGTTCTTGCGGCGGGTAGTCGTAAAGTGATGTTGAAGGCCAGGGTTGATCAACAAAATCGCTGCCTTCGTCGCTGACAATCAGGAATCCGCCGGGGGCCGGACTGTTAAGTGACTGTGCCGCTCGCGCTGTTTCATGCGTGATGAACGGTGCGGTGGAGGTCGCCACCAGGTTATCCAGCGATTCCGCACTCACTGGGCGTAATAACACATTCACGCCATCGAGTTTCCCGGCGTTAGCGCGTTTAACCAGCGCGTCCCAGTCTTTACTGTTGCCGAGATTGACCAGCGCATTTTTCAGTCGCACACAGTCATCTTTGGCAGAACAAAGATCCGCTGTCTTCAGTACGATATCGCCAAAATCATCAAGCAATACCATGCCGGATTTTTGAATTGCTGAACGTAATGAGGCGCTGACGCGAGATTCATCTTCCGGTTTAGGGTGCAGCTGGCGATTAACTGCTTCGGTCAATGCCGTCGCTTTGTTGACCAGTTCAGATTCTGGTAATGGTAATGAACGGGCGTCATTCCAGATGATCTGCGAGCAGTCAAACGGTAAAAAAGGTGAATTGGTTTTCGCGCTCCAGGTACCGGAAGTGCGAATATTACACATTCCCGTACCGCTAATACGCAATGTATCGCCAACCCGCACGCCAGCGTCAGCCAGTTGTTTCACGCTGGTGGCTTCAATGGTCTGCGCGCCTTTCATCCACGAGAGGGTGAATTTCAGCGGCATATCCAGCGGGATCCAGAATAACAGCATAAACAGCACCAGTAGCGAGCCCGCAGCGATAATCGTACTGCGCAGCCAGTGCTGTAACGGAAAGTTTTTTACTTCATCATGCAGCGAAAGATATCGCCCCTGACGCACTACGTGGCGGTCGAGATAGATATCGATATCGGTTTGTTGGCCGAGATCCTGAGCAATGTAGGGCTGCCAGTGTGCGGGATAGACCAGGTCGATAATACCGAGTGAAATATTGTTGATCTGTTCCTGATCGTTTTCGCCAAACAATCCCCAACGACGCGGTGTACCGCGCAGACAATGAATTTCCCGCAGGGAGGATTTTGCCGGGGGCGCGAATAGTCCCCACAGTCCTGCGCCCAGCAGCAGTAACGCGCCGCCTGCCAGCCACGGAACAAATACATCCGGGGTAATCAGGCAGAAAAAGAACATCAGGAAGGAGGCGACAATCAGCAACGCTTCGCGCAGCCCGCGCGGACGACTTAGCGCATACTCTTCGTGCGTTTCTTTGCGAATATTGAGTAGCTCGATTTGCTCACTCTCTTCCCCGCGAATAGACGCCTGTGTTGACGGAACAGGTTGCAAGGCATAGCCGCGAGTTTCCTGCATGTACTCCTGCAGCGTATGACCGTTGAGTGAAATAACCAGCGGCAGCGAATCGGTATGAATCAGTTCAACGCTATTCTCATCGTTGATGTACTGCTCCCAGAAAGGGGGCAGGTGGACTTCTACCGAATCGAGGTAGTAACGCCATTTATTCGGATCGTCGGTAGAGATGCCGTAACGCGTGATAGCGTGTGTCAGCATCATGACGTTGTTGCTTTCGGCATTCAGCGCCAGAGAGATCGGTGCCGCGCTGGCTCCCGTTGGGCCCGGCGCCTGTAATACCTGCGTCAGGCTCTCAAGATAATTTTCAACGGCGCTACGTTCTTCAGGTGTGAGTTTACGCGTTTGCGCATCCGCGAAGGCGTTGGTCCAGGGCAGCTGACGCCGTCTGGATCGCACTTTTATCAGCCATCCCGCAAGTAGTGAGCAGGCCAGCAAAGCAGCTAAAAAAATCACAATGGTGCTCATGCTTTCCCCATCTTACTTAGTCTGTCAGGCGTGGTCAGTCGCACCGGACACAATACATGATTCTGCGGTTGGCTATCGGCAAGCGTGGAGTTTAACTTGAGCATCATTAAGCACATCACAGTAACCGCTGATCATAGCAAACCCTCTGAAGGCGGAATATCAGCAAATTCCTGGAGTTATTTCAACCTATTGACTTTTAATTTGATTTGAGGATGATTATTTAATAAGTTACATAAATGTAAATAACATGCAATTCACATTGCCGAAAGCGTGTCCGATATCGCACAATAACCGCTGATTTCACAGCATAGATCCCACGATGAGCAAATCATTACAAAAACCCACCATTCTGAATGTTGAAACTGTAGCCCGTTCACGACTGTTTACCGTCGAAAGCGTGGATCTGGAGTTCAGCAATGGCGTGCGGCGTGTTTATGAACGAATGCGTCCAACCAACCGGGAAGCGGTGATGATTGTGCCGATTGTGGACGATCACCTGATCCTGATCCGCGAATACGCAGTGGGAACGGAATCCTACGAATTAGGTTTTTCGAAAGGATTAATTGATCCGGGTGAAAGCGTCTACGAAGCCGCTAACCGCGAGCTAAAAGAAGAAGTGGGATTTGGTGCGAACGATCTGACTTTTTTGAAGAAGCTCAGCATGGCACCGTCTTACTTTTCCAGCAAAATGAATATCGTGGTAGCGCAAGATCTCTACCCGGAATCGCTGGAAGGCGATGAGCCAGAGCCGCTACCACAGGTGCGCTGGCCGCTGGCGCATATGATGGATTTGCTGGAAGATCCTGACTTCAACGAAGCACGTAATGTCAGCGCACTGTTCCTCGTGCGCGAGTGGTTGAAGGAGCAGGGGCGAGTGTAAATGCGTGAAGTTTGCCTGATGCACAATGCTTATCAGGCCTGCGCGGCTCCTGCAATATATTGATTTTTCTCGATGTTGCCAGACGGATAACGTGTTCACGCCGTATCCGGTATAAATAAAGTGACACTTTGTCAGCAAACTGAAAAAGGCGCCGAAGCGCCTTTTTAATCAGAACAATTCCTGTGCCTCGCCATTATCGATAATGGTCGTTCCCACCTCGTGCACCGCCTGTTGTGTCGGCTGTGTACCTTCGATGAAATACTCTTCGCGGCTGTTGCCACCATTAGCTAACTGCCCGGTGCTGCGATCGATATTCACCGTCACAATACCCGGCGGCGGCGTCAGCGGCTGTTCCGGCACGCCTTCAAGAACGGCTTTCATATAAGCGTCCCATGCAGGCTGGGCACTCTTGGCACCGCCTTCGTAACCTGAGATCTGATCTTTAATCGCTCCGGAAGCCGTTGTATGACCGAGATTACGGCGGTGATCATCAAAGCCAATCCAAACCGAGGTCACAACGCCCGGACCGTAACCCGAGAACCACGCATCTTTCGAACTGTTAGTGGTACCCGTTTTTCCGCCGATATCATGCCGTTGTAAATCACGACCTGCTCGCCAGCCGGTACCCTGCCAGCCTGGCTCACCAAAAATATTGGTGTTCAGGGCGCTCTTAATCAGGAATGCCAGCGGAGTGTTGATGACGTGCGGTGCGTACTCCTGCGCGCCAGTCTTCGCGACTAACGCCTGATTCGCCTGCTCCAGCTGCGGCATTGGTACAGAAACATTCTGCTGCTCGCGGGAGATAGCGACATCTTCAACATCGTTATTTTCCAGCACGTTCGATTTCTGCGTATCACCGTAAATCACCGGAATATCGCATTCCGGGCAGGCTACTTTCGGTTTCGCTTCGAAAATCACGCCGCCCTGATCGTTTTCAATTTTGCTGATAAACCACGGGTCCACCAGGAAGCCGCCGTTCGCCATTACCGCGTAGCCGCGCGCCACCTGCATTGGGGTGAAGGACGCTGAACCCAGCGCCAGCGATTCGGTGTGGACAATGTTTTGCGCCGGGAAGCCGAAGCGTTGCAGATATTCTGCAGCGTAGTCGACGCCCATCGCCCGCATTGCGCGTACCATCACCACGTTTTTCGACTGGCCCAGTCCCTGACGTAAGCGAATTGGACCGGCATACTGTGGTGGTGAGTTCTTCGGCTGCCAGTCAGAACCGGCACCTGCATCCCAGCGGGAAATTGGCACATCGTTCAACATACTTGCCAGCGTCAGACCTTTATCCATCGCCGCGGTGTAGAGGAACGGTTTGATGTTGGAACCTACCTGACGCAGTGCCTGGGTGGCGCGGTTAAACTTGCTCTGATTGAAATCAAAGCCACCGACCAGCGCCATAACGGCACCGTTTTGCGGATTGATCGACACCAGCGCCGAGTTCACTTCCGGCACTTGTGCAAGCCACCATGCATCGCCAACCTGACGAACCCAGATTTGCTGACCCGTTTGCAGAACATCGGTCACTTTACGCGGCGTCGGTCCCTGCTGAGTATCCGAACGGTAAGGACGCGCCCAGCGAACGCCTTCCATACTCAATGCGACGGTCGACCCGTCCGCCAGCATCGCCGTCGCTTCCTGAGGATTGGCGCTGGTGACTGCGGCAGGCAGCAGCGGACCATAGGTCGGCAGCGCCTTCAGCGTATCGGTAATCTTGTTGTTATCCCACGCCGATTCGCCCACTTTCCACAGCACATTTGCCGGGCCGCGATAGCCGTGGCGCATGTCGTAGTCCAGCACGTTATTACGTACTGCCTGCTGTGCGGCCTGCTGTACTTTGCGGGTGATGGTGGTGTAAATGCGATAACCGTCTTCATAGGCACTTTCGCCATAACGGTTATACATCTCCTGGCGCACCATTTCGCTCAGGTACGGCGCAGAGAAAGCAATCTCCGGCGCGTGATAGTTAGCGTTAATCGCCTCAGTGCGTGTCTGATCGAACTGTTGTTGGGTGATATACCCTTCATCCAGCATCCGCGACAGTACGACGTTACGCCGCGCGACGGCACGATCCATTGAGTAGAGCGGATTAAAGGTGGAAGGCGCTTTCGGCAGCCCGGCTATCACCGCCATTTCGTTCAGCGTCAGTTGGTCGACCGTTTTACCGAAATAGACTTGTGCCGCAGCACCGACACCATAGGCGCGGTAACCGAGGTAAATCTTGTTCAGATAAAGCTCGAGGATCTCGTCTTTCGTCAGCAACTGTTCAATGCGAATCGCGAGGAAGACTTCCTTAATCTTACGCATCAGCGTGCGTTCTGGACTGAGGAAGAAGTTTCTCGCCAGCTGCTGGGTAATGGTACTCGCCCCTTGTGACGCGTGGCCGGAGAACAGCGCCACACTTGCCGCACGGAAGATCCCCACCGGGTCAACGCCGTGATGCTCGTAGAAGCGGCTGTCTTCCGTCGCGATAAAGGCTTTCACCATCTCCGGCGGGATTTGATCCAACGTAACCGGAATACGACGTTTCTCACCGTATTGAGCAATCAGCTCGCCATCGGCGCTGTAAATCTGCATCGGAATTTGCAGGCGAACATCTTTTAATGTCGCCACATCCGGCAGTTGTGGCTCGATGTAGCGGTATAGGCCATAAATCGAGCCTGCTCCCAGCAGAATGCAACAGACTGCAAGGATCAAAAAATACTTTACGAACTTCACTGGAAATTTCCCATTTAGTTTCATTTGGGCAGTTTATAAACAAACGCGCGGTAGTATAAAGGCAAGCCAGACGCATTGATATACCCGTCAGAGTGACGGGTGATAAGGAGATCATCACAATGGCATTTAAGATCTGGCAAATTGGTTTGCATTTACAACAGCAAGAAGCGGTAGCGGTTGCGATCGTGCGGGGCGCAAAAGAATGCTTTTTGCAACGCTGGTGGCGGTTGCCGCTGGAGAACGACATAATCAAAGATGGGCGGATTGTCGATGCACAGCGGCTGGCTAAAACGTTGTTACCGTGGAGTCGCGAACTGCCGCAGCGTCATCACATTATGTTGGCGTTTCCCGCCAGTCGCACATTACAGCGGTCATTTCCGCGCCCGTCGATGTCCCTTGGTGAGCGGGAGCAAACGGCCTGGCTGTCCGGGACGATGGCCCGCGAGCTGGATATGGATCCGGACTCCCTGCGCTTCGATTACAGCGAAGACTCACTCAGTCCCGCCTATAACGTGACTGCCGCGCAAAGCAAAGAGCTGGCAACGCTGCTTACTTTGGCAGAAAGGTTGCGTGTTCATGTTAGTGCGATCACCCCGGATGCCAGTGCATTACAGCGATTCCTGCCTTTTTTACCTTCTCATCAGCAATGTCTGGCCTGGCGTGATAACGAACAGTGGCTGTGGGCGACGCGCTATAGCTGGGGGCGCAAACTGGCGGTGGGGATGACTAGCGCGAAGGAGCTGGCGGCAGCGTTATCCGTTGATCCCGAAAGCGTCGCGCTATGTGGCGAAGGCGGATTTGACCCGTGGGAGGCGGTTTCTGTTCGTCAGCCGCCGCTACCGCCGCCAGGTGGAGACTTTGCCATCGCGCTGGGGCTGGCGCTAGGGAAGGCGTACTGATGAACCCGCCAATTAATTTTTTGCCCTGGCGACAGCAACGCCGGACCGCTTTTCTTCGTTTCTGGTTGCTGATGTTCGTTGCGCCTCTGCTGCTGACCGTCGGGATAACGCTAATATTGCGTCTGACAAGCAACGCCGAAGCTCGCGTAGATGCCGTTTTGCTTCAGGCGGAACAACAACTCGCCCACAGCTTACAAATAACGAAACCACGTTTGCTGGAGCGCCAACAAATTCGTGAGCAGCGTTTGCAAAGGCAGCGCCAGCGACAATTTACCCGTGACTGGCAATCTGCGCTGGAAGCACTGGCGGCGCTTTTACCCGAGCACGCCTGGCTGACAACGATAAGCTGGCAGCAGGGAACGCTGGAGATCAAGGGGCTAACAACAAGCATTACCGCGTTAAACGCGCTGGAAACGTCACTCCGCCAGGATGCTTCTTTTCATCTCAATCAGCGGGGGGCCACGCAGCAGGATGCGCAGGGACGCTGGCAATTTGAGTATCTGTTAACAAGGAAGGTTAGCGATGGACATGCTCTTTGACTGGTGGTTCGCCACATCACCCCGCCTCCGCCAGCTTTGCTGGGCATTCTGGTTGATGATGTTAGTTACGCTCATTTTTCTGTCATCGACACACCAGGAAGAGAGCGACGCATTAATTCGACTACGGGCAAGTCATTACCAGCAGTGGGCCGCACTGTATCGCCTGGTAAACACCACTCCCTTCAGTGAGGAAAAAACGCAGCCCTTTTCGCCACTGGATTTTCAGTTATCCGGCGCGCAACTGGTTTACTGGCATCCATCCGCGCAGGGAGGTGAGTTGGCGTTGAAAACGCTGTGGGAAGCAGTGCCGTCGGCATTTACACGGCTGGCAGAGCGCAACGTCAGCGTGAGCCGTTTTTCGTTAAGCGTGGAAGGTGATGACCTTTTGTTCACGCTACAACTGGAGACGCCGCATGAGGGTTAAACGCTGGTTGTTAGCAGGCATTGCATTGTGCCTTTTAACCGGTATGCGTGACCCTTTTAAACCGCCGGAAGATCTATGTCGGATTAGCGAACTTAGCCAGTGGCGCTATCAGGGGATGGTAGGGCGAGGCGAGCACATCATCGGTGTAATAAAAGATGGGCAAAAAAAATGGCGACGGGTGCAGCAAAACGATGTGTTGGAAAACGGCTGGACGATCTTACAGCTAACGCCAGACGCACTAACGCTGGGAACCGGGACAAACTGCGAACCGCCACAATGGTTGTGGCAACGGCAAGGAGATACAAATGAAGCAATGGATAGCCGCACTACTGTTGATGCTGATACCCAGCGTACAGGCGGCAAAGCCGCAAAAAGTGACGCTGATGGTGGATGACGTTCCGGTAGCTCAGGTGTTGCAGGCGCTGGCTGAACAGGAGAAGTTGAACCTGGTGGTGTCGCCAGACGTCAGCGGTACGGTGTCATTACATCTAACAGATGTTCCCTGGAAGCAGGCGCTACAAACTGTAGTGAAAAGCGCCGGGCTAATAACGCGTCAGGAGGGCAACATTCTCTCGGTGCATTCCGTTGCCTGGCAGAATGACAATATCGCCCGTCAGGAGGCTGAACAGGCGCGGGTGCAGGCAAGTCTGCCGCTGGAAAATCGTAGTATAACCCTGCAATACGCCGACGCGGGAGAACTGGCGAAAGCAGGGGAGAAACTACTGAGTGCTAAAGGGAGTATGACCGTTGATAAACGTACCAATCGCCTTTTGCTGCGAGATAACAAAGCGGCGTTAAGCGCGCTTGAACAGTGGGTAGCGCAAATGGATCTGCCGGTCGGGCAGGTTGAGCTGTCGGCGCATATTGTCACCATTAATGAAAAAAGTTTGCGTGAGTTAGGCGTGAAATGGACGTTGGCTGATGCGCAACAAGCTGGTGGCGTTGGGCAAGTCACCACGCTTGGCAGCGACCTCTCCGTAGCGACGGCGACAACGCATGTCGGTTTTAACATTGGACGCATCAACGGACGTTTACTGGATCTTGAGCTTTCCGCGCTCGAACAAAAACAGCAGCTGGATATTATCGCCAGTCCGCGTCTGCTGGCCTCACATCTTCAGCCTGCCAGCATTAAACAGGGGAGCGAAATTCCATATCAGGTTTCCAGCGGGGAAAGTGGCGCGACGTCGGTGGAATTTAAAGAGGCCGTCCTGGGGATGGAAGTTACGCCCACGGTGTTACAAAAAGGTCGCATCCGGCTGAAATTACACATCAGCCAGAACGTTCCGGGGCAGGTGCTACAGCAGGCCGATGGCGAAGTGCTGGCGATTGATAAGCAGGAGATCGAAACGCAGGTCGAGGTCAAAAGCGGAGAAACGTTGGCGCTGGGTGGTATTTTTACCCGTAAAAATAAATCGGGTCAGGATAGCGTACCGTTGCTTGGTGACATTCCCTGGTTCGGGCAATTATTTCGTCATGACGGAAAAGAAGATGAACGACGCGAGTTAGTGGTGTTTATCACGCCACGACTGGTTTCCAGTGAGTAAACAGCCGTAAAAGCGGTAATGTTTTTACGCTGAACGTGTTTCATCTATTTGACGCGCGCAGGTATTTAGCATACAAGGAGTACCGATTTGAGAGTTGGTGCTCTTCGCTGCCTGCGTTCCATGATGATGATTTATCATTCAGGCGGCATTTTGCTGTCTTTTTTACGCTAATCTTACCCGGTGATTTATCGCCAGAGCGGTGGTAGCAAGGCAGCGCGCTTGCAGCGACCAGATATGCAGAGGGATGGGTGATTTATTCAGTTGCCAAACCCGCTGGAGTATTGAGATAATTTTCAGTCTGACTCTCGCAATATCTTATGAGGTTTCAGTTCATGTCCTGCGGCGCTCTCTGAGCGAAGCGGGTTTATCATTAACGAATAGTCTTAGTAGTACCGAAAAAATGGCAGAGAAACGCAATATCTTTCTGGTTGGGCCTATGGGTGCCGGAAAAAGCACTATTGGGCGCCAGTTAGCTCAACAACTCAATATGGAATTTTACGATTCCGATCAAGAGATTGAGAAACGAACCGGAGCTGATGTGGGCTGGGTTTTCGATTTAGAAGGCGAAGAAGGCTTCCGCGATCGCGAAGAAAAGGTCATCAATGAGTTGACCGAGAAACAGGGTATTGTGCTGGCTACTGGCGGCGGCTCTGTGAAATCCCGCGAAACGCGTAACCGTCTTTCCGCACGTGGCGTTGTCGTTTATCTTGAAACGACCATCGAAAAGCAACTTGCACGCACGCAGCGTGATAAAAAACGCCCGTTGCTGCACGTTGAAACACCGCCGCGTGAAGTTCTGGAAGCGTTGGCCAATGAACGCAATCCGCTGTATGAAGAGATTGCCGACGTGACCATTCGTACTGATGATCAAAGCGCTAAAGTGGTCGCAAACCAGATTATTCACATGCTGGAAAGCAACTAATTCTGGCTTTATATACACTCGTCTGCGGGTACAGTAATTAAGGTGGATGTCGCGTTATGGAGAGGATTGTCGTTACTCTCGGGGAACGTAGTTACCCAATTACCATCGCATCTGGTTTGTTTAATGAACCAGCTTCATTCTTACCGCTGAAATCGGGCGAGCAGGTCATGTTGGTTACCAACGAAACCCTGGCTCCTCTGTATCTCGATAAGGTCCGCGGCGTACTTGAACAGGCGGGTGTTAACGTCGATAGCGTTATCCTCCCTGACGGCGAGCAGTATAAAAGCCTGGCTGTACTCGATACCGTTTTTACGGCGTTGTTACAAAAGCCGCATGGTCGCGATACTACGCTGGTGGCGCTTGGCGGCGGCGTAGTGGGCGATCTGACCGGCTTCGCGGCGGCGAGTTATCAGCGTGGTGTACGTTTCATTCAAGTCCCGACGACGTTACTGTCGCAGGTCGATTCCTCCGTTGGCGGCAAAACCGCGGTCAACCATCCCCTCGGTAAAAACATGATTGGCGCGTTCTACCAGCCTGCTTCAGTGGTGGTGGATCTCGACTGTCTGAAAACGCTTCCCCCGCGTGAGTTAGCGTCGGGGCTGGCAGAAGTCATCAAATACGGCATTATTCTTGACGGTGCGTTTTTCAACTGGCTGGAAGAGAATCTGGATGCGTTATTGCGTCTGGATGGTCCGGCAATGGCGTACTGTATTCGCCGTTGTTGTGAACTGAAGGCAGAAGTTGTCGCCGCCGACGAGCGCGAAACCGGGTTACGTGCTTTACTGAATCTGGGACACACCTTTGGTCATGCCATTGAAGCTGAAATGGGGTATGGCAATTGGTTACACGGTGAAGCGGTTGCTGCGGGTATGGTGATGGCGGCGCGGACGTCGGAACGTCTCGGGCAGTTTAGTTCTGCCGAAACGCAGCGTATTATAACCCTGCTCACGCGGGCTGGGTTACCGGTCAATGGGCCGCGCGAAATGTCCGCGCAGGCGTATTTACCGCATATGCTGCGTGACAAGAAAGTCCTTGCGGGAGAGATGCGCTTAATTCTTCCGTTGGCAATTGGTAAGAGTGAAGTTCGCAGCGGCGTTTCGCACGAGCTTGTTCTTAACGCCATTGCCGATTGTCAATCAGCGTAACAACAAGAAAGGTCA
This sequence comes from Escherichia sp. MOD1-EC5990, assembly GCF_002965285.1. NCBI lineage: Bacteria > Pseudomonadati > Pseudomonadota > Gammaproteobacteria > Enterobacterales > Enterobacteriaceae > Escherichia > Escherichia sp. MOD1-EC5990. The sequence continues at coordinate 48,977 of NZ_PTRV01000020.1, forward strand.
GGCCGCTTATCAAGCGGTCTATTAGCTTCAGGTTAATTGCAACGTGGTAAGCATTAACCTTTTAGTGGGGTGTTAAATGGATGAATTCAAACCAGAAGACGAGCTGAAACCCGATCCCAGCGATCGTCGTACTGGTCGTTCTCGTCAATCTTCTGAACGTTCTGAGCGTACTGAACGTGGCGAACCGCAGATCAATTTTGATGATATTGAACTTGATGACACTGACGATCGCCGTCCGACTCGTGCGCAAAAAGAGCGCAATGAGGAACCGGAAATCGAAGAAGAAATTGACGAATCCGAAGATGAAACCGTGGATGAAGAGCGCGTAGAGCGTCGTCCGCGTAAGCGCAAAAAAGCAGCCAGTAAACCCGCTTCTCGTCAGTATATGATGATGGGCGTCGGCATTCTGGTTCTCCTGCTGTTGATCATCGGTATCGGTTCTGCGCTAAAAGCCCCCTCGACCTCTTCCAGCGATCAAACCGCGTCTGGCGAGAAGAGTATTGATCTTGCTGGCAATGCGACCGATCAGGCGAATGGCGTGCAGCCAGCGCCGGGAACCACGTCTGCGGAAAATACTCAGCAGGATGTTTCTCTGCCGCCGATCTCTTCTACGCCGACTCAAGGGCAAACCCCGGCGGCAACGGATGGTCAACAACGTGTTGAAGTGCAGGGTGACCTGAACAATGCGCTGACCCAGCCACAAAATCAGCAACAGTTGAATAATGTGGCGGTCAATTCCACGTTGCCGACTGAACCCGCGACGGTCGCGCCTGTTCGCAATGGCAATGCATCGCGTGACACGGCGAAAACGCAAACCGCTGAACGTCCGGCCACTACGCGTCCAGCTCGCCAGCAGGCGGTGATTGAACCGAAAAAACCGCAAGCAACCGTGAAAACGGAACCGAAGCCGGTAGCACAGACACCGAAGCGTACTGAACCAGCTGCTCCTGTGGCGAGCACGAAGGCACCGGCTGCGACCTCTACGCCAGCACCAAAAGAGACCGCAACTACGGCTCCAGTACAGACGGCATCCCCGGCGCAAACCACGGCAACACCAGCCGCTGGAGGGAAGACCGCAGGTAATGTTGGTTCGTTGAAATCGGCACCGTCCAGCCATTACACTCTGCAGCTGAGCAGTTCCTCTAACTACGACAACCTGAACGGTTGGGCGAAGAAAGAGAATCTGAAAAACTACGTTGTCTATGAAACGACGCGTAATGGTCAGCCGTGGTATGTCCTGGTTTCTGGCGTGTACGCTTCGAAAGAAGAGGCGAAAAAAGCGGTATCTACATTGCCAGCAGATGTCCAGGCCAAAAACCCGTGGGCGAAACCGCTGCGTCAGGTACAGGCCGATCTGAAGTAATCAAGGTTATCTCCCGCAATGGTTTATCATCGCGGGAGTTGCCTGAAGCGCTGGATGCTGTCGGAGCTTTCTCCACAGCCGGAGAAGGTGTAATTAGTTAGTCAGCATGAAGAAAAATCGCGCTTTTTTGAAGTGGGCAGGGGGCAAGTATCCCCTGCTTGATGATATTAAACGGCATTTGCCCAAGGGCGAATGTCTGGTTGAGCCTTTTGTAGGTGCCGGGTCGGTGTTTCTCAACACCGACTTTTCTCGTTATATCCTTGCCGATATCAATAGCGACCTGATCAGTCTCTATAACATTGTGAAGATGCGTACTGATGAGTACGTACAGGCCGCACGCGAGCTGTTTGTTCCCGAAACAAATTGCGCCGAGGTTTACTATCAGTTCCGCGAAGAGTTCAACAAAAGCCAGGATCCGTTCCGTCGGGCGGTACTGTTTTTATATTTGAACCGCTACGGTTACAACGGCCTGTGTCGTTACAATCTGCGCGGTGAGTTTAACGTGCCGTTTGGCCGCTACAAAAAACCCTATTTCCCGGAAGCAGAGTTGTATCACTTCGCTGAAAAAGCGCAGAATGCCTTTTTCTATTGTGAGTCTTACGCCGATAGCATGGCGCGCGCAGATGAGGCATCCGTCGTCTATTGCGATCCGCCTTATGCGCCGCTGTCTGCGACCGCCAACTTTACGGCGTATCACACAAACAGTTTTACGCTTGAACAACAAGCGCATCTGGCGGAGATCGCCGAAGGTCTGGTTGAGCGCCATATTCCAGTGCTGATCTCCAATCACGATACGATGTTAACGCGTGAGTGGTATCAGCGCGCAAAATTGCATGTCGTCAAAGTTCGACGCAGTATAAGCAGCAACGGCGGCACACGTAAAAAGGTGGACGAACTGCTGGCTTTGTACAAACCAGGAGTCGTTTCACCCGCGAAAAAATAATTCTCAAGGAGAAGCGGATGAAACAGTATTTGATTGCCCCCTCAATTCTGTCGGCTGATTTTGCCCGCCTGGGTGAAGATACCGCAAAAGCCCTGGCAGCTGGCGCTGATGTCGTGCATTTTGACGTCATGGATAACCACTATGTTCCCAATCTGACGATTGGGCCGATGGTGCTGAAATCTCTGCGTAATTATGGCATTACTGCCCCTATTGATGTGCATCTGATGGTGAAACCGGTCGATCGCATTGTGCCAGATTTCGCTGCCGCTGGTGCCAGCATCATAACCTTTCATCCAGAAGCCTCCGAGCATGTTGACCGCACGCTGCAACTGATTAAAGAAAATGGCTGTAAAGCGGGGCTGGTATTTAACCCGGCGACACCGCTGAGCTATCTGGATTACGTGATGGATAAGCTGGATGTGATCCTGCTGATGTCCGTCAACCCTGGTTTCGGCGGTCAGTCTTTCATTCCTCAAACACTGGATAAACTGCGCGAAGTACGTCGTCGTATCGACGAGTCTGGCTTCGACATTCGACTGGAAGTGGACGGCGGCGTGAAGGTGAACAACATTGGCGAAATCGCTGCGGCAGGTGCCGATATGTTCGTCGCTGGTTCGGCCATTTTCGATCAGCCAGACTACAAAAAGGTCATTGATGAAATGCGCAGTGAACTGGCAAAGGTAAGTCATGAATAAGTTTGAAGATATTCGCGGCGTCGCTTTTGATCTCGATGGTACGCTGGTGGACAGTGCTCCTGGTCTGGCTGCTGCGGTAGATATGGCGCTGTATGCGCTGGAGTTGCCCGTCGCAGGTGAAGAGCGTGTTATTACCTGGATTGGTAATGGCGCAGATGTTCTGATGGAGCGTGCATTGACTTGGGCGCGTCAGGAACGTGCGACTCTGCGTAAAACAATGGGTAAACCGCCCGTTGATGACGACATTCCGGCAGAAGAACAGGTACGTATTCTGCGTAAACTGTTCGATCGCTACTATGGCGAGGTTGCCGAAGAGGGGACGTTTTTGTTCCCGCACGTTGCCGATACGCTGGGCGCATTGCAGGCAAAAGGCCTGCCGCTAGGTCTGGTCACCAACAAACCGACGCCGTTCGTCGCGCCACTGCTCGAAGCCTTAGATATCGCCAAATATTTCAGCGTGGTGATCGGTGGCGATGATGTGAAAAACAAAAAGCCGCACCCGGACCCACTGTTACTGGTGGCTGAGCGGATGGGCATTGCCCCACAACAGATGCTGTTTGTTGGCGACTCCCGCAATGATATTCAGGCAGCAAAAGCAGCCGGTTGCCCTTCAGTTGGCTTAACCTACGGATATAACTACGGCGAGGCTATCGATCTTAGCCAGCCTGATGTAATTTATCAGTCTATCAATGACCTTCTGCCCGCATTAGGGCTTCCGCATAGCGAAAATCAGGAATCGAAAAATGACTAAGCCCATCGTTTTTAGTGGCGCACAGCCCTCAGGTGAATTGACCATTGGTAACTACATGGGTGCGCTGCGTCAGTGGGTAAACATGCAGGATGACTACCATTGCATTTACTGTATCGTTGACCAACACGCGATCACCGTGCGCCAGGATGCACAGAAGCTGCGTAAAGCGACGCTGGATACGCTGGCCTTGTATCTGGCTTGTGGTATCGATCCTGAGAAAAGCACCATTTTTGTTCAGTCCCACGTGCCGGAACATGCGCAGTTAGGCTGGGCACTGAACTGCTATACCTACTTCGGCGAACTGAGCCGCATGACGCAGTTTAAAGATAAATCTGCGCGTTATGCCGAGAACATCAACGCTGGTCTGTTTGACTATCCGGTGCTGATGGCGGCGGATATCCTACTGTATCAAACCAATCTGGTGCCGGTGGGTGAAGACCAGAAACAGCACCTGGAACTGAGCCGCGATATCGCTCAGCGTTTTAATGCGCTGTACGGCGACATTTTTAAAGTGCCGGAACCGTTTATTCCAAAATCTGGCGCGCGCGTAATGTCGCTGCTGGAGCCGACCAAGAAGATGTCCAAGTCTGACGATAACCGCAATAACGTTATCGGCCTGCTGGAAGATCCGAAATCGGTAGTGAAGAAAATCAAACGCGCGGTCACTGACTCCGACGAGCCGCCGGTAGTTCGCTACGATGTGCAGAATAAAGCGGGCGTTTCCAACCTGCTGGATATTCTTTCTGCGGTAACTGGCCAGAGTATCCCGGAACTGGAAAAACAGTTCGAAGGCAAGATGTATGGTCATCTGAAAGGCGAAGTGGCTGATGCCGTTTCCGGTATGCTGACTGAATTGCAGGAACGCTATCACCGTTTCCGCAATGACGAAGCCTTCCTGCAACAGGTGATGAAAGATGGCGCAGAAAAAGCCAGCGCACACGCTTCCCGTACGCTAAAAGCGGTGTACGAAGCGATTGGATTTGTGGCGAAGCCGTAATATCAAAACGCTCGGACAGTCCCCTCGCCCCTTTGGGGAGAGGGTTAGGGTGAGGGGAGCAGGCAAGCGCCAGTGCGAATTACCCTCTGCTCGCATTGTCGAATAAATCAATTCGTCATCACTCTGAAACCGGGGAAACCCGGTTTTTTATCCTCCTATTTGCAATAATCCGAAAAAATGTGAAGCGCCTCGCCGTTTCCACATCTCGCTGTTGCGCCTTATCTTCGAATTCCTGAATATATAAATATTCAATTTAATGAAAATTTACTATGCGTCGAACGTTTATCAAAAAAGAAGGCGTCGTCATCACGACACTGGCCCGTTATTTGTTGGGTGAAAAATGCGGTAATCGACTGAAAACCATAGATGAACTGGCAACTGAATGCCATTCATCCGTTGGCCTGACGCAGGCCGCGTTGAAAACGCTGGAATCAAGCGGTGCGATACGAATTAAACGCCGCGGGCGCAATGGCAGTTATCTGGTGGAAATGGATAACAAAGCACTGCTGAGTCATGTGGATATCAACAACGTTGTGTGTGCCATGCCCTTGCCCTATACCCGCTTGTACGAAGGTTTAGCGAGTGGACTGAAAGCTCAGTTTGATGGCACTCCTTTTTATTATGCGCATATGCGCGGCGCGGATATTCGTGTGGAGTGTTTACTTAACGGCGTGTATGACATGGCGGTGGTTTCCCGACTGGCGGCAGAAAGTTATCTCACGCAAAAAGGCTTATGCCTCGCGCTGGAGTTGGGGCCGCATACCTACGTTGGTGAGCATCAGTTGATTTGCCGTAAAGGAGAGGCTGCAAAGGTGAAACGCGTGGGGTTGGATAACCGTTCGGCGGATCAGAAAATCATGACCGATGTCTTTTTTGGCGATAGTGATGTGGAACGAGCCGATCTCTCTTATCACGAGAGTTTACAACGCATTGTTAAAGGCGATGTCGATGCGGTGATCTGGAATGTGGTAGCGGAGAGCGAACTGGCCATGCTGGGATTAGAAGCGATGCCACTGACGAACGATCCGCGATTTTTACAGGCTACTGAAGCCGTGATACTAACGCGTGCCGATGATTACCCAATGCAACAACTACTACGTACGGTTGTAGATAAACATGCCCTGCTTGCTCATCAACAGCGAGTAGTCAGTGGGGAACAGGAACCCAGTTATTAAACGAAAGGCATCTGAAATGGAAACCAGACTCAACCTGCTTTGTGAGGCAGGCGTTATTGATAAGGACATCTGCAAAGGCATGATGCAGGTCGTCAACGTACTGGAAACAGAGTGTCATCTACCGGTACGCAGCGAGCAAGGAATGATGGCGATGACACATATGGCGAGCGCACTGATGCGCAGTCGCCGTGGTGAAGAAATAGAGCCGTTGGATGACGAATTGCTGGCAGAGCTGGCGCAATCCAGCCACTGGCCAGCCATTTTACAATTGCATCAGGTGTTGTTGAAGGAATTCGCACTGGAAGTTAACCCGTGTGAAGAAGGCTATTTGCTGGCCAATCTTTATGGATTATGGATGGCCGCTAACGAAGAGGTCTGAATCTCCCGGCAAATCCACGTCGCGCATCTTAAATATTCAAAAAAATGAATATTTAATTCAAGGAACAGAAACGAGGCAACAAGATGTTTGTAGAAGCATTGAAACGCCAGAACCCGGCACTGATTTCCGTCGCACTCAGTTTGTGGCAACAGGGCAAAATCGCCCCGGACAGTTGGGTAATCGACGTCGATCAGGTACTGGAAAACGGTAAGCGGCTGATTGAGACGGCACGGCTTTACGGTATTGAACTGTATCTGATGACCAAACAGTTCGGTCGTAATCCGTGGCTGGCAGAAAAACTGCTGGCGCTGGGTTACAGCGGCATTGTGGCGGTGGATTACAAAGAGGCACGAATCATGCGCCGCGCAGGTTTATCGGTGGCGCATCAGGGGCATCTGGTACAAATCCCTTGTCATCAGGTTGCTGACGCCGTTGAACAGGGCACCGACGTCATCACCGTGTTTACCCTCGATAAAGCGCGGGAAGTTTCTGCCGCAGCGGTGACGGCCGGGCGGGTCCAGCCTGTGCTGCTCAAAGTTTATAGCGACGATGATTTTCTTTATCCGGGGCAGGAGAGCGGTTTTGCACAGCATTCGCTGCATGAGGTGGTTGCTGAAATCCAGAAACTACCGGGGTTACATTTAGCCGGATTAACCCATTTCCCTTGCCTGCTATGGGATGAGGCTGCCGGGAAAGTTTTGCCAACACCGAACCTCCAGACGCTGGTCAATGCTCGTAACCAACTTCTGAAGTCTGGAGTTGTACTTGAGCAATTAAACGCGCCTTCAGCGACCAGCTGCACTTCGCTGCCATTACTGGCGGAATACGGTGTGACTCATGCCGAACCCGGCCATGCACTGACGGGGACGATTCCGGCAAACCAGCAGGGCGACCAACCTGAACGTATCGCCATGCTTTGGTTAAGTGAAATTTCCCATCACTTCCGTGGCGACAGTTATTGCTATGGCGGTGGCTATTACCGTCGTGGGCATGCGCATAACGCACTGGTATTTACGCCAGAAAATCAAAGCATTACTGAAACATATCTCAAAGCCGTAGATGACAGCAGTATCGACTACACCCTGCCGCTGGCAGGCGAGCATTCGGTAAGCAGTGCTGTGGTGCTCTGCTTTCGCACGCAGATTTTTGTCAGCCGTAGCGATGTGGTGCTGGTATCGGGTATTCAGCGCGGCGCGGCAGAAATTGTGGGGCGTTATGACAGCCTCGGTAACCCTCTGGAGGCGTAATGGCGCGATTTGTGGTGTTAGTGATTGATAGCTTTGGCGTAGGCGCAATGAAAGATGTCATGTTGGTGCGCCCACAGGATGCCGGGGCGAATACCTGTGGTCACATCCTGAGCCAGTTGCCGCATTTGCAGCTACCAACGCTGGAGAAAATGGGGCTAATCAACGCATTAGGTTATGCGCCAGGCGATATGCAGCCGTCAGACTCCGCAACCTGGGGCGTGGCAGAGTTGCAACATGAAGGTGGCGACACCTTTATGGGGCATCAGGAAATTTTAGGCACGCGCCCGTTACCGCCGCTGCGGATGCCCTTTCGCGATGCGATTGACCGTGTTGAACAGGCATTAGTCACCGCTGGCTGGTGGGTTGAGCGCCGTGGCGATGATCTGCAATTTCTGTGGGTCAATCAGGCGGTTGCGATTGGCGATAATCTCGAGGCGGATTTAGGCCAAGTCTATAACATTACCGCCAATCTCTCTGTGATCTCTTTTGACGACGCAATCAAAATTGGTCGTATCGTGCGTGACCAGGTACAGGTCGGTCGGGTCATTACATTTGGCGGCCTGTTAACCGACAGTCAGCGTATTCTCGATGCCGCAGAAAGCAAAGAAGGGCGCTTTATTGGCATCAACGCGCCGCGTTCTGGCGCTTATGACAACGGTTTCCAGGTCGTGCATATGGGCTATGGCGTCGATGAAAAAGTGCAGGTGCCACAAAAACTGTATGAAGCAGGCGTGCCAACCGTGCTGGTGGGTAAGGTGGCAGATATCGTCAGCAATCCTTATGGCGTGAGCTGGCAAAACCTGGTGGATAGCCAGCGGATTATGGATATCACCCTCGACGAATTTAACACGCATCCGACGGCGTTTATTTGCACCAACATTCAGGAAACTGACCTCGCTGGTCACGCAGAAGACGTCGCACGCTATGCCGAACGTTTGCAGGTGGTTGACCGTAACCTTGCCCGGCTTGTTGAGGCGATGCAGCCAGATGATTGCCTGGTCGTGATGGCGGATCACGGTAACGATCCGACCATTGGTCACAGCCACCATACCCGTGAAGTAGTGCCAGTGCTGGTTTATCAGCAAGGGCTGGTCCACACGCAACTCGGTGTGCGCACCACGCTTTCTGATGTGGGGGCTACCGTGTGTGAATTTTTCCGTGCGCCACCGCCACAAAATGGTCGCTCTTTTCTTTCCTCCCTCCGGTTTGCAGGAGACACCCTATGAGTTTTGATCCGACGGGCTTCACCCTCGCCCATGAGCATCTGCATATTGATCTCTCCGGCTTTAAAAACAACGTGGACTGCCGCCTTGATCAGTATGCGTTCATTTGCCAGGAGATGAACGACCTGATGGCACTGGGTGTGCGTAATGTGATTGAGATGACCAACCGTTACATGGGGCGCAATGCACAATTTATGCTCGATGTAATGCACGAGACGGGGATCAACGTGGTGGCCTGCACCGGTTATTACCAGGACGCGTTTTTCCCGCAACATGTGGCGACCCGCAGCGTGCAGGAACTGGCGCAGGAGATGGTCGATGAAATTGAACAGGGTATCGATGGCACGGAGCTGAAAGCCGGGATCATCGCGGAGATCGGCTCCAGCGAAGGAAAGATTACGCCGCTGGAAGAGAAGGTGTTTATTGCCGCCGCGTTGGCGCATAACCAGACCGGATGCCCCATCTCCACGCATACGTCGTTCAGCACTATGGGGCTGGAGCAATTGGCTCTGTTGCAAGCCCACGGAGTTGATCTTTCGCGCGTCACCGTCGGGCACTGCGATCTGAAAGACAACCTCGACAACATTTTGAAGATGATCGATCTCGGCGCGTATGTGCAGTTCGACACCATCGGCAAGAACAGTTACTACCCGGACGAAAAGCGCATTGCGATGCTCCACGCGCTACGTGACCGTGGTTTGCTGAACCGCGTCATGCTGTCGATGGATATTACGCGCCGCTCCCATTTAAAAGCCAACGGTGGTTATGGCTATGACTATTTATTGACCACCTTTATTCCGCAATTGCGCCAGTCAGGATTCAGTCAGGCCGATGTGGATGTGATGTTACGTGAAAATCCCTCTCAATTTTTCCAATAAGGACAGACTCATGAAAAAGATTGGTGTTGCAGGCTTACAGCGTGAGCAGATTAAAAAAACCATTGAAGCGACGGCTCCTGGCTGTTTTGAAGTTTTCATTCACAACGACATGGAAGCGGCGATGAAGGTGAAATCCGGGCAACTGGATTACTACATCGGCGCGTGTAATACCGGTGCGGGCGCGGCATTGTCGATTGCCATCGCGGTGATTGGCTATAACAAAAGTTGCACCATTGCCAAGCCGGGCATTAAAGCGAAAGACGAGCATATCGCCAAAATGATCGCCGAAGGGAAAGTGGCGTTTGGGCTTTCCGTTGAGCATGTCGAACACGCGATTCCGATGCTGATTAACCATCTGAAATAAAAGGCACGACTATGGATCTGTATATTCAGATTATCGTGGTGGCGTGCCTGACGGGTATGACATCGCTTCTGGCGCATCGCTCGGCAGCCGTTTTTCATGACGGTATCCGCCCGATCCTGCCGCAACTGATTGAAGGCTATATGAACCGTCGTGAGGCGGGGAGTATCGCTTTTGGTCTGAGCATTGGTTTTGTGGCCTCGGTGGGGATCTCTTTTACCCTGAAAACCGGGTTGCTCAACGCATGGTTACTCTTTCTTCCTACCGATATCCTCGGTGTCCTGGCGATAAACAGCCTGATGGCGTTTGGCCTTGGTGCACTCTGGGGCGTACTGATCCTCACCTGTCTGCTGCCGGTAAACCAGCTGCTGACCGCGCTACCGGTGGATGTATTAGGTAGTCTGGGGGAATTAAGCTCGCCAGTGGTTTCAGCTTTTGCACTGTTCCCGTTGGTGGCGATTTTCTACCAGTTTGGCTGGAAGCAAAGTCTGATCGCCGCCGTGGTAGTGTTGATGACCCGTGTGGTGGTAGTGCGCTATTTCCCGCATCTCAATCCGGAATCCATCGAAATCTTTATTGGCATGGTGATGCTGCTGGGGATCGCGATAACTCACGACCTGCGTCATCGTGATGAAAATGACATCGATGCCAGCGGTATGTCGGTGTTTGAAGAACGTACGTCGAGGATTATCAAAAATTTACCCTATATCGCCATCGTAGGGGCGCTGATTGCCGCCGTTGCCAGCATGAAGATTTTTGCTGGTAGTGAAGTGTCGATCTTCACCCTGGAGAAAGCATATTCCGCAGGTGTAACGCCGGAACAATCACAAACGCTGATCAACCAGGCGGCGCTGGCGGAATTTATGCGCGGGCTGGGTTTTGTGCCGTTGATTGCCACCACCGCGTTAGCAACAGGTGTGTATGCAGTTGCGGGCTTTACCTTTGTTTATGCGGTGGGCTATCTCTCGCCGAATCCGATGGTTGCGGCGGTATTAGGCGCAGTGGTTATTTCGGCAGAAGTCCTGTTACTTCGTTCGATCGGCAAATGGCTGGGACGCTACCCATCGGTACGTAATGCGTCGGATAACATCCGTAACGCCATGAATATGCTGATGGAAGTGGCTCTGCTGGTCGGTTCGATTTTCGCAGCAATTAAGATGGCGGGCTATACCGGATTCTCTATCGCGGTTGCCATTTACTTCCTCAACGAATCTCTGGGCCGTCCGGTACAGAAAATGGCGGCACCGGTCGTGGCAGTAATGATCACTGGCATCCTGCTGAATGTTCTTTACTGGCTTGGTCTGTTCGTTCCGGCTTAAAGAAGGCACCTATGAAGACGTTTCCTTTGCAAAGCCTGACGCTTATTGAAGCGCAGCAAAAGCAGTTTGCGTTGGTGGATACGATTTGCCGCCATTTTCCCGGCGCGGAGTTTCTTACCCGCGGGGATTTAGGCTTAACGCCGGGGCTGAATCAACCGCGCATTACTCAGCGTGTGGAGCAGGTGCTGGCTGATGCGTTTCATGCGCCAGCGGCGGCGCTGGTGCAGGGCGCGGGTACTGGAGCAATTCGCGTCGGGCTGGCAGCTTTGCTCAAATCGGGGCAGCGTCTTCTGGTGCATGACGCGCCTGTTTACCCGACGACTCAGGTCATTATTGAGCAGATGGGGCTGACGCTTATTACAGCTGATTTCAACGACCTGTCGGCGCTTAAAGAGGCCATTGAAGAGCAACAACCTGATGCCGCGCTGGTGCAGCATACGCGCCAGCAGCCGCAGGACAGCTATGTACTGGCAGATGTGCTGGCAACGCTGCGCGCAGCAGGTGTTCCAGCCTTAACCGATGACAACTATGCGGTGATGAAGGTGGCGCGCATTGGCTGTGAATGCGGCGCGAATGTTTCGACATTCTCCTGTTTCAAGCTGTTTGGACCAGAGGGTGTTGGCGCGGTGGTAGGCGATGCCGATGTTATCAACCGTATTCGCGCTACGCTTTACTCTGGCGGCAGCCAGATTCAGGGCTCACAGGCGCTGGAAGTCTTGCGTGGTTTGGTGTTTGCGCCAGTGATGCACGCGGTGCAGGCGGGGGTATCTGAACGGTTGCTGGCTTTACTTAACGGTGGCGCAGTGGCGGAAGTGAAAAGCGCGGTGATTGCCAATGCGCAGTCGAAGGTGTTGATTGTGGAGTTTCATCAACCGATTGCCGCCAGAGTGCTTAAAGAGGCGCAAAAGCGCGGCGCGTTGCCTTACCCGGTTGGTGCAGAGTCGAAATATGAGATCCCGCCGCTTTTTTATCGCCTTTCCGGAACGTTTCGCCAGGCGAATCCGCAATTAGAACATTGTGCGATTCGTATTAACCCGAATCGCAGCGGTGATGAGACGGTATTGCGGATTTTGCGCGAGAGTATTGCCAGCGTTTAATTCTGGGAACGATGTTTTCGCAGAGTATGGAGAAAAATACGCCCTCGGAAAATTCAGAGGGCGTTAGCTCATTAAATCGGTGTTAGCCGATTTCTGTCAGAGACTTACTGTGCAGTAGGACCGCAACCGCCAATGATTTTAGAAATAGAAATTGCTGGGTGCAGCAGGTAGTCGTAAGAGCAGTTCTTATCACGGTTTTCAATATGACCAGTACATGCAGTTAACGTAGCCAGTACCGCACCAACCAGTGCAACTTTAATAAATTTGTTCATTTACATTCCCTATGTATTATATATTAATTAATATTCATTTATTATATGAATATAAGCAGACTGCTCATTAAGAACGATACAGGAATATTTAATTGGCGTCAGTGAGTGAATGACTTAATTTTGTAAGTCGCTGTAACGGTGAAAATAACCCATTAGCAAATGATATTTACTAAGAGGTTATGATTTATTTACTGAATATATAAAAAGAGTGATAAAGAGGGCCAGAATTATCTGGCCCGGGTAAAATTAATGGTTAGAGAACCAGTTCAATTTATCGCGCAGGCTAACGACCCGACCAATAATAATTAATGAGGGGCTGTTCATTTGCTGCGCCAGCTCGCCCAGTTGCGAGAGCGTACCGTCAATCACGCGTTGCGTTACCGCCGTACCGTTTTCGACAATCGCCACCGGCATTTCGCCAGGCATTCCGTGTTCAATCAGTTTTTGCTGAATGGTCGCGGCCTGATTCAGCCCCATATAGAACACTAGCGTCTGTTTTTCGGCTGCCAGGTTTTCCCAGTCCAGCTCGCCACCGGTTTTTAAGTGTCCGGTGATTAAGCGCACGCTCTGAGCATAATCGCGATGCGTGAGGGGAATGCCCGAATAGGCAGAGCAACCAGACGCTGCGGTAATACCCGGAACTACTGAGAACGGAATACCCGCATTGCACAGTGTTTCAAGCTCTTCGCCACCACGGCCAAAAATAAACGGATCGCCGCCTTTCAGCCGCACCACGCGTTTACCTTTTTGCGCTTCCCGCAGCAGGATCTGGTTAATCTCTTCCTGCGGTACGCAGTGATACCCCGCGCGTTTACCGACGAAGACACGATCCGCATCGCGCCGTACCAGATTCATAATATCGTCTGAAACCAGACGGTCGTAGACCACCACATCTGCCTGCTGAATTTGTTGCAGACCTTTTAGTGTCAGCAGACCGGCATCGCCCGGACCTGCGCCAACCAGCACCACTTCACCGCGATGATCGAGCGGTTCATTGATTAACTGTTCGGTCGTTTCGGTAATGGCTTTCTGATCGTTGTTCGCCAGCGACTGCGCCAGGCGATCATTAACGAACAGTTTTTCCCAGAAACGGCGACGTTCACCCATCGTGGCGAACTGTCGTTTGACCCGACCGCGTAACTGCCCCGCATATTTTGCTACCTGGCCGAGATGCAGCGGCAGCAGTGATTCAAGTTTTTCGCGCAACAGTCGCGCCAGAACCGGAGAGGTGCCGCCAGAGGAGACCGCTACCATGAGAGGGGAGCGGTCAATAATCGACGGCATAATAAAGCTGGCGGCTTTCGGCGCATCGACCACGTTACAGAAGATACGACGAGATTCGGCGGCTTCGCTGACACGCTGGTTAAGCGCGTCATCATCCGTCGCCGCAATTGCCAGCCAGCAGGTGTCGAGAAGGCTTTCATCAAATGGCCCTTCGACGAGGGTTAACATGCCTGCATCTGCCCATGCGGTGAACTGTGGAATAAACGCTAATGCATTCACCGTTAAGCGAGCACCTGCGTCTAACAGCAACCTTGCTTTGCGTTCCGCGACATCACCACCGCCGACAATCAAACAGTCGCGGTCGCGTAATTGGCAAAATATAGGCAAATGATCCACGTAAAAACCCCTTAATAATTAACCGGCAGCCGTTTCAGTTTGATTAAATTTGTCCGCAACCGGACGATTAGCTTTCGGCGTAGCATACCAATAACCCAATCCCATGAATACGGCACCCGATAAAGTATTACCCAGCGTCACCCACAGCAGGTTATGACCAATACCCGCCAGCGTGTAGGCTTCGCTGTGGTTGCCGAACCATGAGAGCGCGAACAGCGTCATGTTAGCGATGGAGTGCTCGTAACCGGACGCAATAAACGCCAGCAGACACCACCAGATTGCGATAAATTTCGCCGCGCCTTCAGTACGCAGTGCCATCCAGATTGCCAGACAAACCAGCCAGTTACACAATGCGCCTTTGAAGAACAGTACCATTGCCGGTGCGGTGGTTTTAGCCAGCGCGACGGAGTGAACAATACTGGTATCTACTGGCAAAAGGCTACCACCGCCCCAGCTATAAAGCATGGCAACAAAGACGGAACCGACCAGGTTACCCAGCCAGGTTTGCGGCAGGATTGCCCACATTTGCCCGTGGCTAATGGTGCCCGCTTTCACCCCAAAGGTGAGGAACATGGTGTGTCCGGTGAACAGTTCAGAACCGGCGATAATGACCAGCGTTAAGGCGATACCGAAGGTCGCGCCCATCACCAGAGGACGTACGGACGGATCGAGCAAATTACCGAGCGTGAAAATCAGGATGATCCCCAGCCCCACATACGCGCCCGCCATCGCGGAGCTTACCCAGAAGCCGAGCGGGTTATTTGCCGACAGGCGTGCAATGCGCGCAGCGTTAGCCGCACACTTATTAATAGTGTCTGTAAACATTTGATTATCCTTTAAAAAATAAAAACAAAAAATAAAACAAAAAGTTTAAAAAATGTCCTGCAATATACTTAAGGTCATTACAGGACAATGCAAAAAGGGGAGGCATTGCGCCTCCCGTTAAAACAATTAACCGCGTAGCTGTACCACGCCGTCTTTCACTCGTGCCTCGTAATGCTTGACGGAAAACTGTTCATCTTCCATGCATAAACCGTCGCTTAAGCGAAAACGCTGTTTTTTCAGCGGACTGGCGACCCACAGCTCGCCCTGGTGTTCCGCAATCAGCCCGCGTGACAGCACGCTGGATTCGAAGAACGGATCGATGTTGCTGATCGCAAACACCTGGTCGCTGTGATACGGGCGGAAAATCGCTACCTGCTCGTCACCTAACAGCGCGCAGACGCCGGTTTCAGGCAGGATGTCATCAATTTTGCAGATGTCTTTCCACTGGCTCATGCGTTGTCCTCCACCAGAGTTACCGGGATACGTTCATACGGCGTTGCCGGACGGTGCTGTTCGCGCTCTGGCACCATCTGCACGTTCGGGTCACGCTTATCGCTGTTGATGAAGTGTTTGAAGCGAGTCTGCGCAGACGGCGTATTGACCGTTTCAGTCCACTCACACACTACCGCTTCACGCAGGCGCGCCATCTCTTCTTCCAGATGTGCGTTCAGCCCCAGCTTGTCGTCAATGATCACCGCTTTCAGGTAATCGATGCCGCCTTCGAGGTTTTCTAACCACGGTGCGGTACGCGTCAGTTTGTCGGCAGTACGGATGTAGAACATCATGAAGCGGTCAAGATATTTGATCAGCGTTTCGCGATCGATATCCGCTGCCAGCAGATCCGCATGACGCGGTTTCATGCCGCCGTTACCGCACACATACAGGTTCCAGCCTTTTTCAGTGGCGATAATACCCACATCTTTACCCTGAGCTTCTGAACATTCACGGGTACAGCCGGAGACACCGAACTTCATTTTGTGCGGCGTACGGATGCCTTTGTAGCGGTTTTCCAGTTCCACGCCGAGGCCGACGCTGTCGCCAACGCCGTAGCGGCACCAGGTGCTACCCACGCAGGTTTTCGCCATACGCAGTGCTTTCGCATACGCATGACCGGTTTCGAAACCTGCTTCAATCAGCTGACGCCAGATCTCCGGCAGATCGTCTTTCTGTGCGCCAAACATCGCCAGACGCTGGGAGCCGGTGATTTTGGTGTAGAGATTAAATTCACGCGCGATACGACCCACTGCCATCAGCCCTTCTGGGGTGATTTCACCACCCGGAGAACGCGGGATCACCGAGTAGGTGCCGTCTTTCTGGATGTTAGCGAGGAAGTTGTCGTTAGAATCCTGCAGCGGAGTATGTTCCGGCTTCAGAATGTATTCGTTCCAGCAGGAGGCCAGCAGCGAACCGACGGTCGGTTTACAAACCTCACAACCGTAGCCTTTACCGTGTTTCGCCAGCAGTTCTTCGAAGGTTTTAATGCCTTCAACGCGGATCAAATGGAACAGTTCCTGACGCGAATAAGCAAAGTGTTCGCACAGGTTATTGTTAACTTCGATACCCTGTTTTGCCAGTTCCGCGTTCAGTACCTGAGTGACCAGCGGGATACAGCCACCGCAGCCAGTACCCGCTTTGGTTTCGGCTTTCAGCGCCGCAACGGTGTGGCAGCCTTTGTTGATGGCAGCAATCAGATCGCCTTTGGTGACGTCGAAGCAGGAGCAGATTTGCGCGCTGTCCGGCAGTTTATCAACACCGATAGACGGCTTGCCGCTACCTGAGTGCGCCGGCAGGATCAGGGAATCCGGGTTTTCCGGCAGTTCGATTGCGTTCAGCACCAGTTGCAGCAGGTTACCGTAGTCGCTGGTATCACCCACCAGTACTGCACCGAGCAGGGTTTTGTTGTCTTCGCTGACAATCAGGCGTTTGTAGATCTCTTTACTTTCGTCGAGGTAAACGTAGCTACGTGCGCCAGGCGTGCGACCGTGAGCATCGCCAATACCGCCTACGTCTACGCCCAGCAATTTCAGCTTGGCGCTAAGGTCAGCACCTTCAAAGGCGTTTTCGCTACCGAGAATATGGTCAACGGCGACCTGCGCCATTTTGTAGCCAGGTGCTACCAGACCAAATACACGGTTGTTCCAGCTTGCGCATTCGCCGATGGCGTAGATATCTGGATCGGAAGTCTGGCAGGAATCATTAATGACGATACCCCCACGCGGAGCAACGTCCAGACCACACTGAGTTGCCAGCTTATCGCGCGGACGGATACCGGTAGAGAAGACGATAAAGTCGACTTCCAGTTCGCTGCCGTCGGCAAAACGCATGGTTTTACGCGCTTCAACACCTTCCTGCACAATCTCAAGGGTGTTTTTGCTGGTGTGAACGCGCACGCCCATACTTTCGATTTTGCGACGCAGCTGCTCGCCACCCATCTGATCAAGCTGTTCCGCCATCAGCATAGGGGCAAATTCGATAACGTGGGTTTCAATGCCTAAGTTTTTCAGCGCGCCAGCGGCTTCCAGACCTAACAGGCCGCCGCCAACAACGGCACCGCGCTTACTGCGACGGGCGCAGGATTCAATGGCGTTGAGGTCTTCAATGGTGCGATAGACAAAGCAGTCCTGAGTATCAGAACCTTTGATTGGCGGGATCCACGGATAGGAACCGGTCGCCATGATCAGCTTGTCATAAAAAACGGTACGTCCGGCGCTGGAGTGAATCACCTTCTCCTGACGGTTGATGGTGATAGCGCGTTCGCCGACCAGAACTTTAATACCGTGTTTCTCGTAGAAGCCTTCGCGCACCAGCGACAGCTCTTCGGCGGTGTGGTGAGAGAAGTAAGACGAGAGGTGTACGCGGTCATAAGCGATGCGCGGTTCTTCACAGAAAACGGTAATATCAAAGTTGGCCGCATCAGATTTATCAAGAAGATCTTCGATAAAGCGATGGCCGACCATACCGTTACCGATAATTGCGAGTCTGACTTTGCTCATTTTTGCCTCGATTTCTTTTCTATTACCGCTTACCTTAACGATTCAGCAACCCCGCTTATTGATGTAAATCAAATTCACCTTTATATACTCCTTAAGGGGTATATTGCTGATTTGTATAAATTTTCTTAAGTCACGGAATTGTCTGACATTTCATTCGTGTGCAAAAAATAGACAAAATGAAAGGGTTTATAGAAATAGACGTACGTAGCGGGGTAAGTGAGGAAAAGGCCGGACGACGATAGCGCCGCCCGGCATGAGCAATTAATGAGAGGTCAGGGTGTTATGCTGACGGTGACGGCTGACGAAACCTAACAGGAAGCACATCACAAAGACGACAGCGTACAGACCGTTTGCCGTCAGCAGCGCCGCCTTTGGACCGCTATGTTCAACAATCGGGCCGGTAACGACAAAGGTCAGCATGGTACCGATGGTCCCGCAGGTCAGGACAAAGTTAACCAGTTTTGGTGACGGTACTTTGGTTTGCTGTGAACCCAGGGTGATGATGGTGGTATAGATCGCGCTGGAGAAGAAGCCCAGGGCGAGAATTGACCACGCCATATGTGCCGGTGTTCCGGTGTTAAAGACGTACATCAGAATCGCAGCCAGACCGGCCAGTACGGTCAGAATACGTTGCAAATCAAAGAAGCGAAGAATAAAGCTGAACGCCCACATGCCGACCATATATGACATCCAGAAGTTACTCACCAGCGTACCTGCGTCGTTCAGGCTCATGCCCAGGCCTTTGGCATACTCTGGTACCCAGGAGATAAAACCTAACTGACCGAGGATGTAGCACAGCGCTGCAATTGAGAGAAACAGTACGCCGATGCCCCATTTTTCTTTCGCTACTGGAGCATCCGTTTTTGGCGCATGTTTGCCCAGTGCCGGAAACTCACAGCCGAAGGTCAGAATAAAAATAGCGACGTAAACCAGCCCGATGCAGGCATAAACCCAGTACCACTCAATGCTGCGCGCCAGCAGAAACGCGGCGATCATTGGGAAAATCATCCCTGCCATACTGAAGAAGGAGTCGGTAAATAACAGGCGAGAACCGCGCTGACGCCCTTCATACATTTGTGTTATCAGGAATGTACCAATCGACATGGTGATGCCGCTGACCACCCCGAGAATGAACATCGCTGCCGAGAAAAGCGCCAGGCTATGGCTGAACATCAAACCGGCAACCGCCAGCACCATCAGGAGAAAGCCAAAACGTAACTGCGTTTTCAACGGGACGATTTCCATCAGCCAGGCATTGAGGAAGATAGAGATTAAAATGCCAGCATTGAGGAAGGTGAAGGTGTTACTCATACTGGAAACAGGCAGATTGAAATAATCGGCGATATTTCCCATCACCATCCCGGTGACAATAACCAACGCACCCGTCAGTGCGTAGGAGAGAAAGCTAATCCATGTGAGCTTGATGCGATTGCTGTTAGTCATGATTGGCCTGCGTTCAAAAATAAAATGGCATAGCGGGATATGCCGCGAGCGGGCGATTTTAGGTGATTTTGTGATCTGTTTAAATGTTTTATTGCAATCGGTTGCTAAATTGCATTTTAAGGGTGATTTTGATCACGGAATAAAAAGTGATCGTCAGGTTACATATATTTCAGATACGTAAAATTAGGTAAAGGGATGGCCTTGTTCTTGAAGGCTATTTAGAATCTCTTCACTTGCTTTTTTTCTGCTCTGTTTGTTAAGGAAATCTCATGTTCAAATCGACCCTGGCGGCGATGGCTGCTGTTTTCGCTCTTTCTGCTCTTTCTCCCGCAGCAATGGCAGCGAAAGGGGACCCGCACGTATTGTTGACAACCTCAGCTGGTAACATCGAACTGGAGCTGGATAAACAAAAAGCGCCAGTATCTGTGCAAAACTTTGTCGATTATGTGAACAGCGGTTTTTATAACAACACCACCTTTCACCGCGTCATTCCTGGCTTTATGATTCAGGGCGGCGGTTTCACCGAGCAGATGCAGCAGAAAAAACCAAACCCGCCAATCAAAAATGAAGCCGATAACGGCCTGCGCAACACGCGTGGCACCATCGCGATGGCGCGTACCGCTGACAAAGACAGCGCCACCAGCCAGTTCTTTATCAACGTTGCCGATAACGCCTTCCTTGACCATGGTCAGCGTGATTTCGGTTACGCGGTATTTGGTAAAGTGGTGAAAGGCATGGACGTTGCCGATAAGATTTCCCAGGTGCCGACTCATGATGTCGGTCCGTACCAGAATGTGCCGTCAAAACCGGTAGTTATCCTCTCCGCTAAAGTCCTGCCGTAATGATTTCTCGCGCGGGCAATCTTGCCCGCGCTTCTGCTCTCCCGGCGTAACCCGGATTTGCCGCTTATACTTGTGGCAAATGGACACGTTCAGGGAGGCATCAAGTGAAGAAACTCACCGATAAGCAAAAGTCCCGTCTCTGGGAGCTTCAGCGTAATCGTAATTTCCAGGCCAGTCGCCGTCTTGAAGGCGTCGAGATGCCTTTAGTTACTCTTACTGCCGCAGAGGCTTTAGCGCGCCTTGAAGAGCTGAGGAGGCACTATGAGCGATAAATTCGGCGAAGGGCGCGATCCGTATCTTTATCCTGGCCTTGATATCATGCGTAACCGGCTGAACATCCGCCAGCAACAGCGGCTGGAACAGGCCGCTTACGAAATGACGGCGCTGCGTGCTGCGACCATTGAGCTTGGTCCGCTGGTGCGCGGTTTACCGCATTTGCGCACTCTCCATCGCCAGCTGTATCAGGATATTTTCGACTGGGCGGGGCAACTGCGTGAAGTTGATATTTATCAGGGCGATACGCCGTTCTGCCACTTTGCTTATATCGAAAAAGAGGGCAATGCCCTGATGCAGGATCTGGAGGAAGAAGGGTATCTGGTTGGCCTGGGGAAAACGAAGTTCGTCGAGCGGCTGGCGCACTACTATTGTGAAATCAACGTCCTGCATCCCTTCCGAGCGGGAAGTGGTCTGGCACAGCGGATCTTCTTCGAGCAACTGGCGATTCATGCCGGATATCAACTGAGCTGGCAGGGTATCGAAAAAGAGGCCTGGAATCAGGCAAATCAGAGTGGGGCAATGGGGGATCTCACTGCGCTGCAGACGATATTTAGCAAAGTGGTAAGCGAAGCCGGGGAATCTGAGTAAAATAGCGCGGTTCTTTCGTACCGGAGCCGCCATGATCCTGCTTATTGATAACTACGATTCTTTCACCTGGAACCTCTACCAGTACTTTTGTGAACTGGGGGCCGACGTGTTGGTTAAGCGCAACGATGCGTTAACGCTGGCGGATATCGACACACTCAAACCGCAGAAAATTGTTATCTCACCTGGACCCTGTACGCCGGACGACGCAGGGATCTCCCTTGACGTTATTCGCCACTACGCCGGGAGTTTGCCGATTCTTGGTGTCTGCCTCGGTCATCAGGCAATGGCGCAGGCATTTGGCGGCAAAGTTGTGCGCGCAGCAAAGGTCATGCACGGCAAAACCTCGCCGATCACACATAACGGTGAGGGCGTATTTAAGGGGCTGGCAAATCCACTCACCGTGACACGCTACCATTCGCTGGTGGTGGAGCCTGACTCATTACCGGAGTGCTTTGAAGTGACGGCCTGGAGCGAAACCCGCGAGATTATGGGGATTCGCCATCGCCAGTGGGATCTGGAAGGCGTGCAGTTCCATCCAGAAAGTATTCTCAGCGAACAAGGACATCAACTGCTGGCTAATTTCCTGGAACGCTGATTTCTGATTGCTATTCAGTGATTTTTTATGCATATTTTGTGATTATAATTTCACATTGAGTTATGCGTAACAGGGTGATCATGAGATGGCAATTGAACAAACAGCAATTACACGCGCGACTTTCGATGAAGTGATCCTGCCGATTTATGCTCCGGCAGAGTTTATTCCGGTAAAAGGTCTGGGCAGCAGAATCTGGGATCAGCAAGGCAAGGAGTATGTCGATTTCGCGGGTGGCATTGCAGTTACGGCGTTGGGCCATTGCCATCCTGCGCTGGTGAACGCGTTAAAAACCCAGGGCGAAACTCTGTGGCATATCAGTAACGTTTTTACCAATGAACCGGCGCTGCGTCTTGGTCGTAAACTGATTGAGGCAACGTTTGCCGAACGCGTGGTGTTTATGAACTCCGGCACGGAAGCTAACGAAACAGCCTTTAAACTGGCACGCCATTACGCCTGTGTGCGTCATAGCCCGTTCAAAACCAAAATTATCGCCTTCCATAACGCTTTTCATGGTCGTTCGCTGTTTACCGTCTCGGTGGGCGGGCAGCCAAAATATTCCGACGGCTTTGGGCCAAAACCGGCAGACATCATCCACGTTCCCTTTAATGATCTCCACGCAGTGAAAGCGGTGATGGATGATCATACCTGTGCGGTGGTGGTTGAACCGATTCAGGGCGAGGGCGGCGTGACGGCTGCGACGCCAGAGTTTTTGCAGGGCTTGCGCGAACTCTGTGATGAGCATCAGGCATTATTGGTGTTTGATGAAGTGCAGTGCGGGATGGGGCGGACCGGCGATCTGTTTGCTTACATGCATTACGGCGTGACGCCGGATATTCTGACCTCCGCCAAAGCGTTAGGTGGCGGCTTCCCGATTAGCGCCATGCTGACTACGGCGGAGATTGCTTCTGCGTTTCATCCTGGTTCTCACGGTTCCACCTACGGCGGTAATCCACTGGCCTGTGCAGTAGCTGGCGCGGCGTTTGATATCATCAATACCCCTGAAGTGCTGGAAGGCATTCACGCGAAACGCCAGCGTTTTGTGGACCATTTGCAGAAGATCGATCAGCAGTACGATGTGTTTAGCGATATTCGCGGTATGGGGCTGTTGATTGGCGCAGAGCTGAAACCACAGTACAAAGGTCGGGCGCGTGATTTCCTGTATGCGGGTGCCGAGGCAGGCGTAATGGTGCTGAATGCCGGGCCTGATGTGATGCGTTTTGCGCCGTCGCTGGTGGTGGAAGATGCGGATATCGATGAAGGGATGCATCGTTTCGCCCACGCGGTGGCGAAGGTGATTGGGGCGTAAATAAGACGCGTCAGCGTCGCATCAGGCAAAAGATGTCGGATGCGGCGTGAACGCCTTATCCGATGGTTTAGCCTGTATTACGCCTTCGAATCCCGCAACTTGCGACTCAGCCAAATCCCATGATGCGGTCGCTGACGCCATGCCATCGACGAAATGGTGTGCATGGTGTTCAGATGACCAATAACCCGCTGTAAATGCTGCTCCAGTGTGCCTGCTGCACCTTCGTGCGGCTGCATCTCCGGCGCATCCATGATATTGGCATCGCCAGAACTACCTGGTTCGTCATACTCCAGTCGCTGCTGACAACGCTGAATGGCGATTTCACAAGACTGTAAATACTCTTGTGCCAGTTCAGGTGGCAATGCCCGGTGTTCCCGCGCCAGCGTGGTCATGGCATTAATATGCTCAACAATAAACTGGCTGTGCGTCACCCACAGTTTCATATCTGCCAGATAATGGCTGTTGAATGCCGGTTCCTGCATCGCCTGATTCAATGAGTTATACAGAGTGTTATGCGCCTGATTCACCCGCATTCGCTGCCAGGCCAGTGGCGTTGGTTGCGGATCCTCGCTCAGAATCAAACGAATCGCTTCCTGATAGGCTTCTAAAGCATCATGGGCGTTTTTACGCAATAACCCGCTCTGCCACTGCGGCCACAGCCAGACAGTTCCGCCGAAAGCAATCAAACAACCAATAATGGTGTCGATAAGACGCGGAAGAATGTACTGCTCACCGTTCAGCCACAACAGTTGCAGGGTATATACTGCGGTAATGGTAAAACCGACCGTCGCCCAGCCGTAGTTTTTGCGCAATATCAGGTAGCTGGCGAGGGTGGTAATCAGCATCAAGGTCAGGGTGTAACCTTCGGGAATTTTAAAGTGCAGGGCAACGCCCGCAATGATTAACCCGACCACGGTTCCCACAGAACGATTCACAATTCGCAGGCGAGTCGCGCCGTAACCATTTTGCGTCACCAGCAATACCGTCATCAGGATCCAGTACGACTTCGGCAGATGCAGCGCGGTACCCATCAGGCTGGCAACACTTAACATCACACTCAGTCGTCCAGCATTGCGTAGCGCCGGAGATTTCAGTGACAGATAACTTTTCAGTGCCGGCAGTAACGGCATTCGCCGCTGTTTATCGGCCAGTAAATCACGGGCATAGAGCGGTTTTTGGGTGCGTAGTACACGAGCGATGCGGCTGAAGTGCCAATAGCAGAATTGCCCAACAGGATTATCCGGATGCTGGCGGGCGATTTTTTCCAGTGCGCCAATTTGCTTTTCCATCGTAAAACGCGTCGGCAGGCGATGGTAAAGAATGTCATCAGCCAGCACGCGCAGGCGAGCGGCGACGGTTTGCGCATTCCAGCGGATAACTTCTTCCGCATGGCTACGCTCGACCAGCTTTTGCACCTCTTCCGGCTGATGCAAACTGACCGAAATATGTTCCTGCAAATCCAGCGCCTCCTGGAAAATACGCAGCATCCGCTTGTAATCGGTATTATTTTGCGCGGAAAGCATATGCATTTGCTGATAGCACTGAGTAATTAAATCGACCGCTTTTTGCTGGCGCACCAGCAGCGGCGGCAGCGCTTTTTCAGGGGCGGTGTGCTGGGTAAGCAGGCTGTATTTGGCTTCACAATAATCTGCCAGTTCACGGTACAGCAGACTTAGTGACTCGCGTAGCGGTTGTTCGCGCCAGATCCAGAACCAAAACCAGTTAAACAATCCGTACCAGAGAGTGCCCAGCGCATAGATGAGCAACGGTTCCCAGACTGGCATGTATCCCGCCAGACTGAGGGTAAAAATGGCGGCGAGCAGCGATGCGGGAAGCAATTTTGCGTGCAATGGCCCCAGCTCAGCAGTGACACCAAGCACCAGCGTTAATCCGGTCAGCAAAAAGGGCAGGGGAACATCTTTTGCCAGTAGTAGCTGTGTCAGCAAGCTACAGGTGGCAAACAGTGACGCACCAATGATTAAGCGTTTGAAAAAACGTTTATGAGGCGTATCAAGGCCCGCAATATTGCAACAGGCTGGAACGAGGGAGAAGAGCAGACCGAATCGTAATTCGCCAAGCATTAACCCAACGGCCACGGGCAAACATAGCACTAGCGTTTGTCGTAGTGCATAGTTGATATCGGGGTGATAAATCAGTCTGCGCCACATCGGGGGAAACAAAATGGCGCGCTACCAGGTAACGCGCCACTCCGACGGGATTAACGAGTGCCGTAAACGACGATGGTTTTACCGTGTGCGGAGATCAGGTTCTGATCTTCCAGCATCTTCAGAATGCGTCCCACGGTTTCACGAGAACAGCCGACAATCTGACCAATTTCCTGACGGGTAATTTTGATTTGCATACCGTCCGGGTGAGTCATAGCATCCGGTTGTTTTGCCAGGTTCAGCAGAGTCTGTGCAATGCGGCCCGTCACGTCGAGGAACGCCAGGTTGCCCACTTTCTCTGAAGTGACTTGCAGACGACGCGCCATCTGTGCAGACAGACGCATCAGAATGTCCGGGTTTACCTGAATCAATTGGCGAAATTTTTTGTACGAAATTTCAGCCACTTCACAGGCGGTTTTCGCACGTACCCATGCGCTACGTTCCTGGCCCTCTTCAAACAGGCCCAGTTCGCCAATAAAATCACCCTGATTCAGATAGGAGAGGATCATTTCTTTACCCTCTTCGTCTTTGATCAGCACTGCCACAGAGCCTTTAACGATGTAGTACAGCGTTTCCGCTTTTTCACCCTGGTGAATAAGCGTGCTCTTGGATGGGTACTTATGAATGTGGCAATGAGACAAGAACCATTCGAGAGTCGGGTCTGTTTGCGGTTTGCCAAGCACCATGCGCGGTTATCCTCTGTTATAAGCTTTCTCCAGAGCCAGAAAACGCCGCTGTCTCTGGATTGCCGAAATTGTGCTTCCCGCTACCTGGGAAGGGGCTATCAACTGTACTGCACGGTAATGTGACGTCCTTTGCATACATGCAGTACATCAATGTATTACTGTAGCATCCTGACTGTTTTAGCATAGCTTTCGCTTTGTGTCTCCTGGTGTCTCGCTTCAGCATGACCCAGGTCGCCTTCCGTTGCGCGATTTGGTTAGTACGCGTACTCTGTCAGGAAAATTGACGCAGTGGAGTAGCAAAAATGCAAGCGCGAGTGAAGTGGGTCGAAGGGTTAACTTTTCTGGGCGAGTCTGCCTCTGGTCACCAGATTTTAATGGACGGCAACTCAGGCGATAAAGCGCCAAGTCCGATGGAAATGGTGTTGATGGCGGCGGGGGGCTGTAGCGCCATCGATGTGGTTTCTATCCTGCAAAAGGGGCGTCAGGATGTGGTCGATTGTGAAGTAAAACTGACCTCTGAACGCCGCGAAGAGGCACCACGCCTGTTTACGCACATTAATCTGCATTTTATCGTCACCGGTCGCGACCTGAAAGACGCAGCAGTTGCGCGTGCGGTTGATCTCTCTGCCGAGAAATATTGCTCAGTAGCGTTAATGCTGGAAAAAGCGGTAAATATTACTCACTCGTATGAAGTGGTTGCCGCGTGATTTGATGTCAGGAGTACGATGCCGGATAATTGTTTATCCGGCATATTAGCAGAGTTACTCGATTTTCTTCCCTTCCATCAATCGCTGTACCAGCGGCAGCATAATTAACTCCATTGCCAGACCCATTTTGCCGCCCGGTACCACTAATGTATTGATGTGGGAAATGAATGAGCCCTGTAACATCGCCAGCAGCCAGGGGAAATCGATCCCTTCCAGATTACGAAAATGGATCACCACAAAGCTTTCATCCAGTGATGGAATGCCCTTTGCCGCGAACGGGTTTGAGGTGTCGACAGTGGGAACGCGCTGGAAGTTAAGATGGGTGCGGGAAAACTGCGGCGTGATGTAGTTGATATAGTCTTCCATTGAACGCACTACTGAGTCCATCACCGCTTCTCGTGAGTGCCCGCGCTCGCTGGTGTCGCGGATCAGTTTTTGAATCCACTCCAGGTTAACGATAGGCACCACGCCAACCAGTAAATCCACATGTTGCGCAACGTTATGATGTGGTGTGACCACGCCGCCGTGTAGCCCTTCATAAAACAGTACATCAGTGGGTTCCGGTAAAGGTTGCCATGGGGTGAATGTCCCCGGCACCTGATTCCACGGTACGGCTTCGTCGTACGTATGCAGATATTTGCGTGATTTTCCTTTGCCGCTCTGACCGTATTCAATGAAGGTTTGTTCCAGCAGGCCGAAGTCGTTCGCTTCGGGGCCAAAGTAGCTGATATGCCGCCCGGCATCACGCGCCTTGCGGATCGCCATGTCCATTTCCGGGCGCGTGTAACGGTGAAAACTGTCGCCTTCCACCTCAGCTGCATGCAGATTTAACTGCGCGAATATTTTACGAAACGCGAGACTGGTGGTGGTGGTCCCCGCGCCGCTGGATCCTGTTACCGCAATGACCGGATGTTTGGCAGACATAGTAACTCCATGACTTAGCTATCATTATTATCTCGTCCGCCGACGGCTGCAGGTTATTCGCGAAACTGACTGCGCGGCATGATATTGACCGTTTCGTGCAGCTCCGACCATACCAGCACCGCTTCTCCGCACTGTAGCTGGCGTTTGACGTCGGCGACTTTCTGTTCAAGTGTACGCTCATGTTCACCATAATCGGTGCCTTCGCGTAACACAAAACTTTCAATTAAATTTTCCAGCGTTTCGGGGGAGAGTTCTTGCCACGGAATCAACATGATTTCGCCTCCAGATACGTTGTTAACCAGTCAGGAATGCGTGACTCCAGCCACATTTGCGGATGAAATAATGTACCGCCAAGAAAGCCAACATGACCACCATGTTCAGTCAGTTGATACTCCACCTGCGGGGGGAGATTTTCCGGTTTCGGGATCACCTGATGATCCATAAACGGATCGTCTTTGGCGTGAATAATCAGTGTCGGTTTGGCGATCTGGTTCAGCATCGGCATGGCGCTACACTGACGATAATAGTCGATAGCGTCAGCGTAGCCGTGAATTCTGGCGGTGATCAGATCGTCAAATTCACGGATGCGACGTACCGATTTTAACTGTGCGAGATTAATCGGCAGCGTACCGGGATAGGCTGCCAGTTTGCGCGCAGCATTGGCTTTTAACAGGTTCAGCAAGTAACGCTGATAAACGCGGGAAAAGCCCTTTTCCATATGATAACTACAGGATTCCAGCATAAATGGCGCGGAGACAATTACCGCTGCATCAATCGGGAGGTTATTACCTTCTTTTGCCAGCAAACAGGCGAGCATATTACCGCCGAGCGAATAGCCGACGGCAGCCGTTGGCGCATGTCCAAATTCGCGCTGCAGCCAGCGTAAAAACCAGCTGGCGTCTTCGGTTTCGCCCGAATGGTAAATGCGGTGCATACGGTTTGGTTCACCGCTGCATCCGCGAAAATGCATCACCACGCCCAGCCAGCCGCGTTTTTGCGCCGCCTCGACCAGACCGTGGGCGTAAGGGCTATTGAGGCTGCCCTCCAGCCCGTGAAACACCACTAAACGCGGTTTCTGTTTCGCCTGGGCAGGGTCTTCACTCCATGCGAGATCGACAAAATCGCCGTCGGGCAACTCCAGTCGCTGCCAGTGCGGGGTGAATTTCACCTTGCGACGAAACAGACGCGGCAGCATGGTTTGCAGATGACAATTGCTAAAGCCGCGCATAGGGGTGAATTCAGCACTGCTGCTGAATTCATTGGCATCGGTCGTCGTTATCTGCGCCATCAGTTGCTTTGGCCTTCCAGCAGCATCTGCTCAAGCTGCTCCTGGGCTTCCAGCCACGCCATTTCGCACTCTTCCAGGCCGGATTTGGCGCTGGCTTGCTGTTGCAGGCAGGCGGTCAACTCCGCTTTACGGCTTTGATCGTACAGTTCGCTGTCGCCGAGTTTCTCTTCCGCCTGCGCCAGTTGCGCGTTCAGCTTCTCCATCTCTTTTTCCAGACGGGCGATTTCTTTACGCAGTGGCTGGGTTTGCGCACGCAGCTCCGCTTCCCGACGCTTCTGGTCTTTACGTGCCTGGGCGCTGTTCGCGTTCTCTTTTGGCGCGTCGTCGGTCTGGTTTTCCTGCTTTTGAACGTCGCTCAACCACTGTTGATAATCTTCCAGATCGCCGTCGAACGGTTCGACTTTACGATCGTGAACCAGATAGAGATCGTCAGTGGTGGAACGCAACAAATGGCGGTCGTGCGAAACGACAACCAATGCGCCTTCAAACTCGATCAACGCTTCAGTCAGTGCCTGGCGCATGTCGAGGTCAAGGTGGTTAGTCGGTTCGTCGAGCAGCAGTAGATTCGGACGCTGCCAGACGATTAATGCCAGCACCAGGCGGGCTTTTTCCCCACCGGAGAAACGGCGCGTTTCTTCCGTCACTTTATCGCCCTGGAAACCAAAGCCGCCGAGGTAATCACGCAGTTTTTGTTCTAGTTCCTGCGGTGCTAAACGTGCCAGATGTTGAATAGGCGATTCGTCGGCGCGCAGGTATTCAAGTTGATGCTGGGCGAAGTAGCCGAGCTTGATCCCTTTCGCCAGACCAATTTCACCGCTGACTGGCGCAAGTTCGCCGGCTAACAGTTTGATTAATGTCGATTTACCCGCGCCATTGCGGCCTAACAGACCAATGCGCGAACCCGGCACCAGATTCAGTTTAATCGAGTCGAGAATAATGCGATCGCCATAACCTGCGCTGACCTTTTCCATTTTCAACAACGGATTAGGCAGGCTTTCCGGCGCGCGGAAGCTAAAACGGAACGGGTTGTCGACGTGCGCTGGGGCAATCAACTCCATACGCTCGAGCATCTTAATACGGCTCTGAGCCTGCTTCGCTTTGGTGGCTTTGGCACGGAAACGGTCGATATAACTTTGCAGATGTGCCACGCGCTCTTGCTGGCTTTCATACATCGCCTGTTGCTGTGCCAGACGGGTAGCACGCTGCACTTCAAACGAGCTGTAGTTGCCGGTGTACTCGAACATGTTTTGCTGTTCGATATGAATAATTTTATCAACGATCGGATCGAGGAAGTCGCGGTCGTGGGAGATCAGGATCAGCGTGCCCTGATAGCTCTTCAGCCATTTTTCCAGCCAGATAACAGCATCGAGATCGAGGTGGTTAGTTGGTTCGTCGAGCAGCAGCAAGTCTGAACGGCAAATCAGCGCCTGGGCGAGGTTGAGACGCATACGCCAGCCACCGGAGAAATCACTTACCGGGCGCTCCAGTTGTTCATTGCTGAAACCGAGGCCGTGCAGCAGGCTGGCGGCGCGGGAGCGAATACTCCATGCGTCAATAGCATCCAGCTTGCCATGAATGGTCGCAATGGCGTGCCCGTCGTTACGTTCGTTGGCGTCGTGTAGCTGCGCTTCCAGTTGACGATATTCACGGTCGCCGTCAATGACATATTCCAGCGCCGCTTGAGGTAGCGCTGGTGTTTCCTGATTCACCCACGCCAGTTGCCAGCTTCCTGGAAAGGTGTAGCTGCCGCCGTCGGCGCTGATTTCATTTTTCAGCAATGCCAGCAGGGTAGATTTACCACAGCCGTTTTTACCCACCAGGCCGACTTTCTGCCCGGGGTTGATGGTGGCGGTGGCATTATCCAGCAGGACGCGCACGCCGCGACGAATTTGTAACGAGGAGAAAACAATCATAAGGCGCCGTATGTTCAGACTATGTTAACTTATCATTATGATAATGTAATGTATGGGCGAGCTGCCGCACCGGGCGCAATGGTAGCCCAAAACAGCGACTATACACAAAAACCATACCGGGAGGGGGATGATGTCTCAGCCAGCGAAAGTTTTGCTGCTGTATGCCCATCCGGAATCTCAGGACTCGGTGGCAAACCGGGTACTGCTTAAACCGGCCACGCAGCTCAGCAATGTTACCGTGCACGACCTTTATGCGCACTATCCCGATTTTTTTATTGATATCCCCCGTGAGCAGGCATTACTGCGCGAGCACGAGGTGATTGTCTTTCAGCACCCTCTTTATACCTATAGCTGCCCGGCGCTACTGAAAGAGTGGCTGGACCGGGTATTAAGCCGTGGTTTTGCCAGCGGACCGGGGGGAAACCAACTGGCGGCAAAGTACTGGCGTAGCGTGATTACCACCGGCGAGCCGGAAAGTGCTTACCGTTATGACGCGTTGAATCGCTACCCGATGAGTGATGTTCTGCGCCCCTTTGAACTGGCGGCGGGGATGTGCCGGATGCATTGGTTAAGCCCCATCATTATTTACTGGGCGAGACGGCAAAGCGCACAGGAGCTGGCAAGTCACGCCAGAGCCTACGGTGACTGGCTGGCAAATCCGCTGTCTCCGGGAGGCCGCTGATGGAAGGTTCTGATTTTTTACTCGCAGGAGTGCTGTTTCTCTTCGCGGCGGTGGCTGCGGTGCCATTGGCATCGCGGCTGGGTATTGGCGCGGTGTTGGGATATTTGCTGGCAGGGATTGCAATTGGCCCGTGGGGGCTGGGGTTTATTAGCGACGTCGATGAGATCCTCCACTTTTCGGAACTCGGCGTAGTATTCCTGATGTTTATCATCGGGCTGGAGTTGAATCCTTCCAAGCTTTGGCAATTGCGACGCTCGATTTTTGGCGTAGGCGCGGCGCAGGTGCTGTTAAGTGCGGCGTTGCTGGCGGGATTATTGATGCTGACGGATTTCGCCTGGCAGGCGGCGGTGGTCGGTGGCATTGGCCTTGCGATGTCTTCCACTGCAATGGCGTTGCAACTGATGCGTGAGAAAGGGATGAATCGCAGCGAATCTGGACAGCTAGGTTTTTCGGTTTTGCTTTTTCAGGATCTGGCGGTGATCCCCGCGCTGGCGTTAGTACCGCTGCTGGCGGGTTCGGCAGACGAACATTTCGACTGGATGAAGATCGGCATGAAGGTGCTGGCGTTTGTCGGCATGCTGATTGGGGGGCGCTATTTACTGCGTCCGGTATTCCGTTTTATTGCTGCTTCTGGCGTGCGGGAAGTGTTCACTGCCGCGACGCTGCTGCTGGTGTTGGGTTCCGCATTGTTTATGGATGCGCTGGGGCTGTCGATGGCGCTCGGTACGTTTATTGCGGGCGTGCTGCTGGCGGAAAGTGAATATCGCCATGAACTGGAAACGGCTATCGATCCCTTCAAAGGCTTGCTGCTCGGTTTGTTCTTTATCTCTGTCGGCATGTCGCTCAATCTCGGGGTGCTTTATACCCATCTGTTGTGGGTAGTGATAAGCGTGGTTGTGCTGGTGGCGGTGAAAATTCTCGTGCTGTATCTGCTGGCGCGATTGTATGGCGTGCGTAGCTCTGAGCGGATGCAGTTTGCTGGCGTGTTGAGTCAGGGCGGTGAGTTTGCCTTTGTCCTCTTTTCTACCGCTTCTTCACAACGCTTATTCCAGGGCGACCAGATGGCGCTATTGCTGGTGACGGTGACGCTTTCCATGATGACCACGCCGCTGCTGATGAAGCTGGTGGATAAATGGCTATCCCGCCAGTTTAACGGACCGGAAGAAGAAGACGAAAAACCGTGGGTCAACGATGATAAACCCCAGGTCATAGTCGTGGGCTTCGGACGTTTTGGGCAGGTGATTGGTCGTTTGTTGATGGCAAATAAAATGCGCATTACCGTGCTGGAGCGGGATATCAGCGCCGTTAACCTGATGCGCAAATATGGCTACAAAGTTTATTACGGCGACGCCACGCAGGTAGATCTTTTACGTTCTGCGGGTGCAGAGGCCGCTGAGTCTATCGTCATTACCTGTAACGAGCCGGAAGACACCATGAAGCTGGTGGAAATATGCCAACAGCACTTTCCGCATTTACATATTCTTGCGCGAGCGCGCGGACGTGTGGAGGCGCATGAGTTATTACAGGCAGGGGTGACGCAGTTTTCTCGTGAAACATTCTCCAGTGCGTTAGAGCTGGGGCGCAAGACGCTGGTCACGCTTGGCATGCATCCACATCAGGCGCAGCGGGCGCAACTGCATTTTCGCCGCCTGGATATGCGGATGTTGCGGGAGCTCATACCAATGCATGCCGATACCGTACAAATTTCTCGCGCCAGGGAAGCCCGACGCGAACTGGAAGAGATTTTCCAGCGTGAAATGCAACAAGAACGACGCCAGCTGGACGGCTGGGATGAATTTGAGTAGAGGGTAAAGATGGCAATCCGAAAACGTTTTATTGCGGGCGCAAAATGCCCGGCCTGTCAGGCGCAGGATTCAATGGCGATGTGGCGCGAAAATAATATTGATATTGTTGAATGTGTTAAGTGCGGACATCAGATGCGAGAAGCAGACAAAGAAGCCCGCGATCACGTTCGCAAAGATGAGCAAGTGATCGGGATTTTTCATCCGGACTAGCGATATGCGCCGAGATTTTTTAAGCTAGTGAGTACACGGCTGCAGAATTCCGCTACAATCTGCGCCACTATTCTTCCCATGCTCAGGAGATATCATGAAAGTAGCAAAAGACCTGGTGGTCAGCCTGGCCTATCAGGTACGTACAGAAGACGGTGTGTTGGTTGATGAGTCTCCGGTGAGTGCGCCGCTGGACTACCTGCATGGTCACGGTTCCCTGATCTCTGGCCTGGAAACGGCGCTGGAAGGTCATGAAGTTGGCGACAAATTTGATGTCGCTGTTGGTGCGAACGACGCTTATGGTCAGTACGACGAAAACCTGGTGCAACGCGTTCCTAAAGACGTATTTATGGGCGTTGATGAACTGCAGGTTGGTATGCGTTTCCTGGCTGAAACCGACCAGGGTCCGGTACCGGTTGAAATCACTGCGGTTGAAGACGATCACGTCGTGGTTGATGGTAACCACATGCTGGCCGGTCAGAACCTGAAATTCAACGTTGAAGTTGTGGCGATTCGCGAAGCGACTGAAGAAGAGCTGGCTCATGGCCACGTTCACGGTGCGCACGATCATCACCACGATCACGACCACGACGGTTGCTGCGGTGGTCATGGCCACGATCACGGTCATGAACACGGTGGCGAAGGCTGCTGCGGCGGTAAAGGTAACGGCGGTTGCGGTTGCCACTAATACCGAAAAAGTGACAAAAAAGCGGGGAATCCCCGCTTTTTTTACGCCTCAATAATGTGGCGGTGGCGTTTCTTCAGCCTGCGACGCGATGTTCGACGGCTGGCTGGCTTTTAGCTTCTCGGTCAGCAGACGCAGATGATCGCGCAGTTTCGCCATCTCCATTTCATGAGCGGTCACCGTGACGTTCAGTTCTTCAATGGTGATTTCCTGAAAAGCCAGTCGGCTCTCCAGCTCTGTCAGGCGTGCTTCCAATGATAAATCCTGCATGATTCACCTCTTTTGTCGAATGGTCGCCGCGGATTCTACTTAACTTTGCTGCCCGAGACAGCACTCATTTCGCGGTCATCGAAACTAATTTAAACAAAAAGAGTCTGAAAATAGATGATAATAGGGCGTGTCTGTATGTAGATTTGTTCGACAACGCTTTATAGTACCCTTCTGATAATAGTTAACCCTGGGGTGAGATGCCCCGATCCTGGAGATATGGATGAAATCACTGTTTAAAGTAACGCTGCTGGCGACCACAATGGCCGTTGCCCTGCATGCACCAATCACTTTTGCTGCTGAAGCTGCAAAACCTGCGACAACTGCTGACAGCAAAGCAGCGTTCAAAAATGACGATCAGAAATCAGCTTATGCGCTGGGTGCTTCGCTGGGTCGTTACATGGAAAACTCTCTAAAAGAACAAGAAAAACTGGGCATCAAACTGGATAAAGATCAGCTGATCGCGGGTGTTCAGGATGCATTTGCTGATAAGAGCAAACTCTCCGATCAAGAGATCGAACAGACTCTGCAAGCGT
Organism: Escherichia sp. MOD1-EC5990; assembly: GCF_002965285.1. NCBI lineage: Bacteria > Pseudomonadati > Pseudomonadota > Gammaproteobacteria > Enterobacterales > Enterobacteriaceae > Escherichia > Escherichia sp. MOD1-EC5990. The sequence goes on from NZ_PTRV01000020.1 coordinate 84,030, forward strand.
TCGAAGCACGCGTGAAGTCTTCTGCTCAGGCGAAGATGGAAAAAGACGCGGCAGATAACGAAGCGAAAGGTAAAGAGTACCGCGAGAAATTTGCCAAAGAGAAAGGTGTGAAAACCTCTTCAACTGGTCTGGTTTATCAGGTAGTAGAAGCCGGTAAAGGCGAAGCACCGAAAGACAGCGATACTGTTGTCGTGAACTACAAGGGTACGCTGATCGACGGTAAAGAGTTCGACAACTCTTACACCCGTGGTGAACCGCTCTCTTTCCGTCTGGACGGTGTTATTCCGGGTTGGACAGAAGGTCTGAAGAACATCAAGAAAGGCGGTAAGATCAAACTGGTTATTCCACCAGAACTGGCTTACGGCAAAGCGGGTGTTCCGGGGATCCCACCGAATTCTACCCTGGTGTTTGACGTAGAGCTGCTGGATGTGAAACCAGCGCCGAAGGCTGATGCAAAGCCGGAAGCTGATGCGAAAGCCGCAGATTCTGCTAAAAAATAAGCATTAAGAACCGCCGCCTGACCAGGCGGCGGTTTTTTTATTACAGGCCGGATATAATTAGTGCTGGAAAGCGGAACCTCCGCTGTATTAATTTAGTTACCCGCATCATTAATGAGCCTGCCCTGAAAAGTTAACGACAGGCTCCTGAAAAGGAGTGTTTTTTTTCATGTCCAGGTCGCTTTTAACCAACGAAACCAGTGAGTTGGATTTACTGGATCAACGTCCTTTCGACCAGACCGATTTTGATATTCTGAAATCCTACGAAGCGGTGGTGGACGGGTTAGCGATGCTTATTGGCTCCCACTGTGAAATCGTTTTGCACTCTTTGCAGGATCTAAAATGTTCAGCCATACGCATTGCTAACGGTGAACATACAGGCCGGAAGATTGGTTCGCCAATTACCGACCTGGCGCTACGTATGCTGCACGATATGACGGGAGCGGATAGCAGCGTTTCTAAATGCTACTTTACTCGCGCCAAAAGCGGCGTATTAATGAAGTCCCTGACTATCGCGATTCGTAACCGCGAACAGCGTGTAATTGGTCTGCTGTGCATCAATATGAATCTTGATGTTCCCTTCTCGCAGATTATGAGCACTTTTGTGCCGCCAGAAACCCCGGATGTCGGTTCAAGCGTCAACTTTGCCTCTTCTGTTGAAGATCTGGTTACCCAAACGCTGGAGTTCACCATCGAAGAAGTGAATGCCGATCGCAATGTTTCTAATAACGCCAAAAATCGTCAGATCGTGCTGAATCTCTACGAGAAAGGGATCTTCGATATTAAAGATGCGATCAACCAGGTTGCTGACCGTCTGAACATCTCCAAACATACTGTCTATCTCTACATCCGCCAGTTCAAGAGCGGTGATTTCCAGGGGCAAGATAAGTAATGCGTTTTGCCATCGTGGTGACCGGACCAGCATACGGTACGCAACAGGCGAGTAGTGCTTTTCAGTTTGCGCAGGCGCTGATAGCTGAAGGCCATGAGTTAAGCAGCGTCTTTTTCTATCGGGAAGGGGTCTATAACGCTAACCAATTGACCTCACCGGCAAGCGACGAATTTGACCTTGTGCGTGGCTGGCAACAGTTGAATACGCAACATGGTGTGGCGCTGAATATCTGCGTAGCGGCAGCATTACGCCGTGGTGTTGTTGATGAAACGGAGGCCGGAAGACTGGGGCTGGCTTCGTCAAACCTTCAGCCGGGATTTACCTTAAGTGGACTTGGCGCGCTGGCAGAAGCCTCGCTGACCTGTGACAGGGTGGTACAGTTCTGATGAAACGAATTGCGTTTGTTTTTTCTACTGCACCTCATGGTACCGCTGCAGGTCGGGAAGGTTTAGATGCTTTACTGGCAACTTCCGCATTAACTGACGATCTGGCTGTCTTCTTTATTGCTGATGGCGTTTTTCAGCTGCTGCCAGGACAAAAGCCCGATGCAGTGCTGGCGCGTGATTACATTGCCACTTTTAAATTGTTGGGTCTGTACGACATTGAACAGTGCTGGGTTTGTGCGGCTTCACTGCGCGAACGCGGGTTAGATCCGCAGACCCCCTTTGTTGTCGAAGCCACGCCGCTCGAAGCAGATGCCTTACGCCGCGAACTCGCCAACTACGATGTTATTTTGAGGTTTTGAGGCGTTTATGCTGCACACATTACATCGTTCACCCTGGCTGACGGATTTTGCTGCGCTGTTGCGTCTACTCAGTGAAGGCGACGAACTGCTATTATTGCAAGATGGTGTAACTGCCGCAGTTGACGGTAACCGCTACCTTGAAAGTCTGCGTAATGCCCCCATTAAGGTCTATGCCCTGAACGAAGACCTTATTGCCCGCGGTTTGACTGGTCAAATTTCGAACGACATCATTCCCATTGACTATACTGATTTCGTCAGACTTACGGTTAAGCACTCCAGCCAGATGGCCTGGTGATGGCGGGATCGTTGTATATTTCTTGACACCTTTTCGGCATCGCCCTAAAATTCGGCGTCCTCATATTGTGTGAGGACGTTTTATTACGTGTTTACGAAGCAAAAGCTAAAACCAGGAGCTATTTAATGGCAACAGTTAACCAGCTGGTACGCAAACCACGTGCTCGCAAAGTTGCGAAAAGCAACGTGCCTGCGCTGGAAGCATGCCCGCAAAAACGTGGCGTATGTACTCGTGTATATACTACCACTCCTAAAAAACCGAACTCCGCGCTGCGTAAAGTATGCCGTGTTCGTCTGACTAACGGTTTCGAAGTGACTTCCTACATCGGTGGTGAAGGTCACAACCTGCAGGAGCACTCCGTGATCCTGATCCGTGGTGGTCGTGTTAAAGACCTCCCGGGTGTTCGTTACCACACCGTACGTGGTGCGCTTGACTGCTCCGGCGTTAAAGACCGTAAGCAGGCTCGTTCCAAGTATGGCGTGAAGCGTCCTAAGGCTTAATGGTTCTCCGTTAAGTAAGGCCAAACGTTTTAACTTAAATGTCAAACTAAACTCGTAGAGTTTTGGACAATCCTGAATTAACAACGGAGTATTTCCATGCCACGTCGTCGCGTCATTGGTCAGCGTAAAATTCTGCCGGATCCGAAGTTCGGATCAGAACTGCTGGCTAAATTTGTAAATATCCTGATGGTAGATGGTAAAAAATCTACTGCCGAATCTATCGTATACAGCGCGCTGGAGACCCTGGCTCAGCGTTCTGGTAAATCTGAACTGGAAGCATTCGAAGTAGCTCTCGAAAACGTGCGCCCGACTGTAGAAGTTAAGTCTCGCCGCGTTGGTGGTTCTACTTATCAGGTACCAGTTGAAGTCCGTCCGGTTCGTCGTAATGCTCTGGCAATGCGTTGGATCGTTGAAGCTGCTCGTAAACGCGGTGATAAATCCATGGCTCTGCGCCTGGCGAACGAACTTTCTGATGCTGCAGAAAACAAAGGTACTGCAGTTAAGAAACGTGAAGACGTTCACCGTATGGCCGAAGCCAACAAGGCGTTCGCACACTACCGTTGGTAATCCCTTCGGAGTTTTAGTCACCAGGCGGGCGCTTCCAGTAAGCAGCCCGCTTTGGGTTACTTAAATTGAACGCCTAAAAGATAAACGAGGAAACAAATGGCTCGTACAACACCCATCGCACGCTACCGTAACATCGGTATCAGTGCGCACATCGACGCCGGTAAAACCACTACTACCGAACGTATTCTGTTCTACACCGGTGTAAACCATAAAATCGGTGAAGTTCATGACGGCGCTGCAACCATGGACTGGATGGAGCAGGAGCAGGAACGTGGTATTACCATCACTTCCGCTGCGACTACTGCATTCTGGTCTGGTATGGCTAAGCAGTATGAGCCGCATCGCATCAACATCATCGACACCCCGGGGCACGTTGACTTCACAATCGAAGTAGAACGTTCCATGCGTGTTCTCGATGGTGCGGTAATGGTTTACTGCGCAGTTGGTGGTGTTCAGCCGCAGTCTGAAACCGTATGGCGTCAGGCAAACAAATATAAAGTTCCGCGCATTGCGTTCGTTAACAAAATGGACCGCATGGGTGCGAACTTCCTGAAAGTTGTTAACCAGATCAAAACCCGTCTGGGCGCGAACCCGGTTCCGCTGCAGCTGGCGATTGGTGCTGAAGAACATTTCACCGGTGTTGTTGACCTGGTGAAAATGAAAGCTATCAACTGGAACGATGCTGACCAGGGCGTAACCTTCGAATACGAAGATATCCCGGCAGACATGGTTGAACTGGCTAACGAATGGCACCAGAACCTGATCGAATCCGCAGCTGAAGCTTCTGAAGAGCTGATGGAAAAATACCTGGGTGGTGAAGAACTGACTGAAGAAGAGATTAAAGGTGCTCTGCGTCAGCGCGTTCTGAACAACGAAATCATCCTGGTAACCTGTGGTTCTGCGTTCAAGAACAAAGGTGTTCAGGCGATGCTGGATGCGGTAATTGATTACCTGCCATCCCCGGTTGACGTACCTGCGATCAACGGTATCCTGGACGACGGTAAAGATACTCCGGCTGAACGTCACGCAAGTGATGACGAGCCGTTCTCTGCTCTGGCGTTCAAAATCGCTACCGACCCGTTTGTTGGTAACCTGACCTTCTTCCGTGTTTACTCCGGTGTGGTTAACTCTGGTGATACCGTACTGAACTCCGTGAAAGCTGCACGTGAGCGTTTCGGTCGTATCGTTCAGATGCACGCTAACAAACGTGAAGAGATCAAAGAAGTTCGCGCGGGCGACATCGCTGCTGCTATCGGTCTGAAAGACGTAACCACGGGTGACACCCTGTGTGACCCGGATGCGCCGATCATTCTGGAACGTATGGAATTCCCTGAGCCGGTAATCTCCATCGCAGTTGAACCGAAAACCAAAGCTGACCAGGAAAAAATGGGTCTGGCTCTGGGCCGTCTGGCTAAAGAAGACCCGTCTTTCCGTGTATGGACTGACGAAGAATCTAACCAGACCATCATCGCGGGTATGGGCGAACTGCACCTCGACATCATCGTTGACCGTATGAAGCGTGAATTCAACGTTGAAGCGAACGTAGGTAAACCGCAGGTTGCTTACCGTGAAACTATCCGCCAGAAAGTTACCGATGTTGAAGGTAAACACGCGAAACAGTCTGGTGGTCGTGGTCAGTATGGTCATGTTGTTATCGACATGTACCCGCTGGAGCCGGGTTCAAACCCGAAAGGCTACGAGTTCATCAACGACATTAAAGGTGGTGTAATCCCTGGCGAATACATCCCGGCCGTTGATAAAGGTATCCAGGAACAGCTGAAAGCAGGTCCGCTGGCAGGCTACCCGGTAGTAGACATGGGTATTCGTCTGCACTTCGGTTCTTACCATGACGTTGACTCCTCTGAACTGGCGTTTAAACTGGCTGCTTCTATCGCCTTTAAAGAAGGCTTTAAGAAAGCGAAACCAGTTCTGCTTGAGCCGATCATGAAGGTTGAAGTAGAAACTCCGGAAGAGAACACCGGTGACGTTATCGGTGACTTGAGCCGTCGTCGTGGTATGCTCAAAGGTCAGGAATCTGAAGTTACTGGCGTTAAGATCCACGCTGAAGTACCGCTGTCTGAAATGTTCGGATATGCAACTCAGCTGCGTTCTTTGACCAAAGGTCGTGCATCATACACCATGGAATTCCTGAAGTATGATGAAGCGCCGAGTAACGTTGCTCAGGCCGTAATTGAAGCCCGTGGTAAATAAGCCTAAGGGTTAATACCAAAGTCCCGTGCTCTCTCCTGAAGGGGAGAGCACTATAGTAAGGAATATAGCCGTGTCTAAAGAAAAATTTGAACGTACAAAACCGCACGTTAACGTTGGTACTATCGGCCACGTTGACCACGGTAAAACTACTCTGACCGCTGCAATCACCACCGTACTGGCTAAAACCTACGGCGGTGCTGCTCGTGCATTCGACCAGATCGATAACGCGCCGGAAGAAAAAGCTCGTGGTATCACCATCAACACTTCTCACGTTGAATATGACACCCCGACCCGTCACTACGCACACGTAGACTGCCCGGGGCACGCCGACTATGTTAAAAACATGATCACCGGTGCTGCTCAGATGGACGGCGCGATCCTGGTAGTTGCTGCGACTGACGGCCCGATGCCGCAGACTCGTGAGCACATCCTGCTGGG